>JAUMZC010000006.1 GCA_030528295.1 Corynebacterium sp. | reverse complement strand
CTTCGGATCCAAGGATGCCTTGGTGATTGCATACCTCCACGAACTAGACGAAAAATGGCGTGCCGATTGGCGGGAACGAACCGCACAAATGGACAACCCGGAAGATAAAATCCTGGCCTTTTTCGATCAATGTATTGAGGAAGAACCCACAAAGGATTTTCGAGGTTCACATTTTCAAAACGCGGCGAATGAGTATCCCCGCCCCGAAACCGAAAGTGAATTCGGAATTGTGGCCGCCGTGCAGGAGCATCGCAATTGGTGCCATAAAACAATGACCGATCTGCTCACCGAAAAGAATGGTTATCCGGGCACAACACAGGCAAATCAGTTGCTTGTGTTTCTCGATGGAGGCCTCGCGGGGGCACGACTCAGTAGAAATATCCTTCCATTAGAAACCGCCCGCGACCTGGCTCGCCAACTCTTGTCGGCCCCGCCCGCCGACTACTCGATCTAGAGCACTCCCTGTTCCCGAGCGGCAGCCACGGCTGATGTACGGGAACGGACGCCGAGCTTGTCATAGATATGCACAAGGTGGGATTTCACCGTTGCCTCGGAAAGAAACAGCACTTTGCCGATGTCCCTGTTGGATGATCCACTCGCCACAAGCTTGAGCACTTCAAGTTCGCGTGGTGTGAGGGAGGTCCGCGGCGTACGCACGCGCGTCATTAACCTATTAGCAACCACCGGCGATAATGTGGAATCTCCCTCGGCCGCCGACCGGACAGCAGCAAGCAATTCGGCAGGTGGGGCATCTTTCAGCAGGTAGCCAACTGCGCCAGCCTCGATCGCGCCAAGGATATCAGCATCTGTGTCATAGTTGGTTACCACCAACACATTTGGAGGGTTCTGGATAGTGCGTTTGATTTCTGCAGTGGCATCGGCGCCAGTGGATACCAATGTGCCTTCAGCACCAGCGCCAAAACGGAGATCCATGAGAATGACGTCGATTCCGCCAGTCTGGGCGGCGGCGATTGCGGCTTCAGCGGTGGAAACCTCGCCAACAACCTGAATGTCTTCGGCAGATTCTAAGACGGCCCTCAGCCCAAGTCGCACAATTTCATGGTCATCGGCTAGCAGAACTCGAATCATTGTCAGGCTCCCTCGTCGGTGTGTGTACCTACTGATTCTAGTTGGCTCGTTACCGGAAGTGCCACAGAGACCGCAGTTCCGCCCCCAGGCTCGGATTCCACGCTTAATGTGCCTCCTTGCTCAAATGCTCGTTGACGCATTGCATCCAGCCCAATGTGGCCTAGTCCTGCTGGTCGGGAGCCTATAGAAGCTGGGTCAAACCCAACACCATTATCAACGATATCTAAGCGAACTTCTTCATCTCCGTAAGTCAGCGTGATACGGCATTGCTCCGCCTGGGAATGCTTCGCCACATTGCCAACCGCGCCCTGCGCGATTCGCAATAACGACGCCTCGGTGCGCATCGGTAGCTGCCGTTCCTCGCCTTCCACAACAACACTGATCTCCGTGCCAATGATGCCCTGGGCGATTCGATGTAGCGCACCCTCCAACGAGGTTTTCGAAAGTGCTGGCGGTTGTAAAGCAGCGATCATGGCTCGGGCTTCGCCAAGGTTGTCAGCGGCGGTTGTGCGCGCCTGTTGGATACGACGAACAGCGTTTTGCGCGGCGTCGTCAGGAATACTTTCCAGATCACGCTCCGCAACGTGCAACAGCATCTGAATACTGGAAAGCCCCTGCGCGAGTGTGTCGTGAATTTCGTGCGCAATACGCTGACGCTCCGCAGCAATACCAGCAGCACGTTCAGTCTCCGCAAGCTGAGTCCGCGTTTGCAACAGCTCATTGATAAGCTCCTGGCGTTCCTGTGACACCGTCCATAGCGCCTGGAACGCATAATTGATTCCCACAGAAACCATGGCAGCAACACATGGTCCCAACACGCTGCCGATCGTGATATGCGGATACTGGCTCACCACCGAAACAACAGTGGCGCCAATAACAGCAATCAGGCCCCGGATATCGTCGAGAATCTGCAGGTACAGGAAGTACAGCGCGAAGACCAGATACACCGCCGATGTTTGAATAGGCACCATGATGACCCAGATGCACGTCAAACCCAGCAGCCACAATTGTTGCGTCAATGGCTCTTTCAAATGTCGCGCGCCAACATAGTACAGCGCCCCATAAGCGCAGCTCAGGCCGATCATTGTGAGCGACTCGCTGGTGGGGAGATTCACGGAAGCAATAACAATGACCACAAGGAGTATGGCGGTTAAGAAATGGATTCCCCGGCGGAGACCATGATTGCCCGGGGCGGCCGCTTCACTGTTCATAAATAGCAACCCTAGACTGGAGACTATGCGTCGTACAGTTTTGCTCTTATGCACTGCCACATTAGTTGCCTGCACACCCCAGATTGCAGGCGAGCAAAATACCGAAACCCCCACGTCAGCGAGCGAAACTATCGCGCCCGCCGACCAAGGCTTGCCTATCGACGCCCTGCCCGAAGCGCCGCGCGAAGCTAACGAACCGTGCCCCTATCTGGACACGAACTGGGTTGCGGATACGAATGGTCAGAAAGTGACTGGTCAGGGTGTGGATCCTCGGTTTGATACACCAGCTTGTGTGTTCTGGTCCTATGGGGAGGAGCCGCAGCTGCAGGTGATCGTTCGCAATATGCCTGACGAAAAAACCGCCGTCGATGTGGTGAACTGGGCAGCCCCAATTGACACCACCGAACCAGCGGAAGAACCCGAAGGCTGGTCTGGGGGACGTATGGGCTTTCCAGATCGTGCCGTGTATGCAGTGCAAAAGGGCAACACGGCTGTGGTGGTGTTCTCGAATCAGTCGCAATCACTGAAAGTCGAGTTGGTGGCCAAGGAAGTGATCGCTCGGCTGGGGTTGTAGTGGTTGGGTGTGGTGTTTGGGTGGTGTCGGTTGGGGGCGGAGTGCGTGGCGTGACCTGGGGTTTGTCCGGAACTGGCTTGTTTTGTCGACCTAACATCGCCAGTTGTCGACATTGCTACCATAAAACCCCAGGTCGCAAAACTTGAACGGTCGTTAAATGGCTTGTTTTGCTGACCTAACATCGCCAGTTCCGGACGACCTGGGGTTTTGCAACGGGCTACACGGCGACGTCGTTGTAAGGCATCAGGGTACTGACGTAAGGAAACACTACTTCCATGAGCAGGAAGAAAATTCCAACCAGCATTCCGATCGAAACAATGAGTTTCACGGGCCAAGGGCCGGGGATTGCCCGCCAAATGAATCCGTACATAACTTTAACTCTCCTCAAGTTCGGCAGGGCGAGGTCCGCCAGGCTGTTTAGGTTCGCTACGCACCAACATCGCATGAACGATCATGCGTTCCGCGTTGGAAAACTGCGGGTGGCACGTGGTCATTGTCA
Source organism: Corynebacterium sp. (assembly GCA_030528295.1). GTDB lineage: Bacteria > Actinomycetota > Actinomycetes > Mycobacteriales > Mycobacteriaceae > Corynebacterium. Next base: position 43,945 of record JAUMZC010000006.1, on the reverse strand, counting down.
TCAGCGACTCCATTTCGGGGAGCACTTCGGCCGATTCCAAACCGGGAATCGGGTTGATGGTTGACACATTGCCGGGAAGTGTAATAATTCTTCCGTTTACTGCGGAATAGTCACCAGTTGTAATTCGCTCTGCTTGCTCAGGGCTCAAGCAATTCAAAGCTTCCGTGCGGCGCTGTTCTCCCGCGGCGTCGATAGGCAATACGCGGTAGACCTGCCACTGGGTGCTGGTCTCAACGATGATTGCGTCACAGACCTCAAGGTTGCCGAGATCGTTGAACGGCGCGCCTTTACCCACGCGGTGACCAGCAACGGCGAAATTCCCTGGCTCGCCGGGGAGCTGACTATCGGTGTAGCGCCCAGGGCCAGCGAGAAGATCGGCGTCGCTCGTGCCTTCCACAATGGCGAAGTGAAAATCAGAACCAAATGCGGGGATATACATTCGGGCGAAGGCTTCACCTAATTCCGGATTGAGTTTTTGGCGCGGATTAACGTTTTGCCATTCCTCGTCGAGCTTGTCCGAAACTCTGCTTTGTTGCTTACTCGCTTCGAGATTTGTCCAATACGATTCGTAAAACGCGAAGAGGAAAAATAGTACGCCAGCGGTAATGAACAGTTCCCCAAGAATCATTGTGAAACTGATGCGTCGCGGCCGTGCAGCATGGCTCATGGCGACAGAGTTTAGCATTGCGCGCTACCATCTATCCGAGGATTCAACCTGAAAGGAAACAAATGGAAATTTTCATCTACCCAGTTTCTGGAGTGATGAAGATCTGGCACCTTCTCCTCCATAATGTTTTCGGTGTGAATGACCAGGTTGGCTGGCTTATTTCTCTGTTCGGACTCATTGTTACTGTGCGTTCTATCATTCTGCCGCTTGCGTGGAAGCAGATGCGGGCCACCCGAATTATGGTGAATTTACGTCCCAAGATGAAGGCTATCTCGGAGGCCCATGCAAAACGGACGGACGCGGATGCGGATAAAGAACAACGCCAAGCATTAAAAGCACTGTATAAAGAGCATGATTTTAGCCCGAGTTCTGGGTGTTTTCCTGCGTTAATCCAGATCCCGGTGTTTCTTGGTTTATACCAATTGCTGCTGCATATGGCGCGGCCTACCGAAGGAATTGATGCCACGGTGATCCACCCGATCGGATTCCTGAGCAGTGATGAAGTCCGGTCGTTTTTGAAAGTGCGAATTTGGGATATCCCGGTTCCTGCATATGTATCGATGTCACCGGAGCAACTGGAAGAGTTGGGCACAAACAGGGATGATGTTTTTTGGTTTGTGCTGCCGCTGGTGGTGATTGCCACTGTGTTTACGGTTGGAAATATGGCGTACTCGATTTGGCGTTCGTATCTGACGCTCGATCATGAAAATCGAGTGGCCATTCGAATGAACCGTTTCATTATGTTCATGGTTCTGATGATGCCGTTTATGTTGATCACTGCGGCGATGTACTCGCCTGTGCCTTCGGCGATTGTGGTCTATTGGGTAGCCAATAATTTATGGACGTTGTCACAGATTGTGATTATCTCGGTGATGCTCGATCGTAAGCACCCGCTCACGGATGAGTTCGAGAACTTTCAGGACGAGGCATTCGAGCGCAGGTTGGAAAAAGAATCGGAGCTCAAGCACAACAAAGAGGAAATCCGAAAGCACCGGGTGTTAATGTTCCTTGAGCCGCATAAACTTCCAGCGCACCGCGCGGAAATAAAACGAATCAAGGAAGAAATGCGTTCCAAGAAACTCGCTGAGCGTCAAGAAAAGCGGGATATTAGGCGGCAACGTTCCGAAGCCAAAAAGGAACGACGCGAACAACTGAAAGCTGAGAAGGAAGCGGCGCAACAAGACGTTTCTGGCTCGGAACAACCTAACGATTCGCAACCATCGGGCGATATACAACCCTGATTATGGAATTAGAACAGCAGTCGGCTGAAAGCACTTGGCTAAATTATGGAAGAAAGGGCCCAATGAGAAGCCCTTTCTCCTGTCCAAATTAATTGGAATGAGCGTTGTCGTATGCCTCAATGATGGTTGCAGGAATCTTGCCGCGTTCTGCAATGGTGTAGCCATTGTCATGAGCCCATTCGCGAATCGCGCGGGTGCGTGCACGGGAAGCATTCATGCTTGTAGGTACAGCGGCGCGGCGGCGGCCACGTGCAGCAGCGTCACGACGAGCAGCTGCAATATATGGCTTGAGGGCTTCACGGAACATATCTGCATTTTCAGCAGAGAGATCCATCACATAGTCAATACCGTCAACAGAGAAGCGAATTACATGAAGCTTATCTGGGGTCAACGGAGTGTTGTTCAGATCATCGAAGTACTGAGTAATTTCTCGGCGTGCCATAACTCAAAATCCTTGCTTCTTGGGCCAAGTAGGCGGTTGTTATTACTGAAGAGGCGCGCAAACTGCGTGTTCTTCTGTTTAGTATATATGGCGAGAAACAATTTGGGGATTTTAGTTCAAGATTAGGCCGATTGGATTTTTTGATGAACTTCCTGAAGTAGCAAATCGAGGTCTTTTGAAGTGCTTCGATGAACACGTCGACGTTGTTCCGCAGTCATATATTCGGAATTGTCGATGGCACTATCTAATTGGTCCAGTCGTTCATTGACATCACGAACAAAGCCGGAAGGTAGCTTTGTCTCCTCAAGTAATTTTCGGGCACCTGAAATTCGCGCTTTGAACGGTGCACCGTGCCCCGAATACTGTGCTAATTCGTGTGTAGTAACTCCAAGGCGTTGTGCTTTGAAAGAAAGAAGTTGTTCGCGGCCAAAAGTGATTGCCCGATACGCAAGTGGAATTAATACGGGGACTAGTACACGGGCGGCAGCGCTATAGCGCAAAATAGTGGCTTTATTAAAACGGCCGGCTCGCATTTGGGCGAGGGTAGTTTCTGCCATTGCGCGCTCATGCTTGCGCTTGGCTTTCAATCCGCGGTGCTCCGCTTTGAGCAGAGCTTTTTCTTGTGCTGCGAGGAGTTTTGCCCGGCGAACCTCGTTTTTTGCATTTTGACGCGCTTCTTCTTTCGCCCTGACTTTAGCGGCTTTGATTTCTGCTTTTGTACGTGCGCGACTTTTTCGGATGGCTTCGAAGATTCCCACTTGTTCTCCCTGAAAAGTTGAGGGTGTTTTATCTGCTAATCACCATACCTGTCTAGGCTGGTAGGCATTGTGGAAAAGGACATTACTGATCTTTTGGGTTGTCGATATCGTGCTGTCCAGCGGAAACGATTTCCTACTGTGGCACCAACGGAGACGTCGCGGCAGCGTGCAGAACGCGCGGAGGAGGGACGTCGAGAAGCGTTGAAGTTGTTGCCCAGCGGTGAGGTTTGCGCCCGTGTTGATGTGCGTAATGAGAGTGATACACAGGAAGCCATCGCAGCGGGCGCTGACCTCATTGTAGGCGCGCAGTTCGTGGTGTGTGGTGTGCATGTGCTTATCGACGCCCTGGTACGCACCGACGGCCGCTACATGCCGGTGGTGGTGAGCAGCCACCGTGTAGCCCGTCCAGCTAAAACCGCACATCAGGAGGTTATTTCCACGCGGGACCTCGGTTTGGTGCCGTCACGCTTGGAGGCATGGAAATTGCGGAACCACGCCGCCGATTCGTACCGTTTGGCGCTTGCCGATAGGGCACTGTCGGAGCTTGGCGTGGCGAGTGGGAAAGGCGGCGCCATCGGCCAGGATCCTGAATTGACGTTTATCGAGCTTATTGCGCCGTTGCAACACGGTTTGACGCTGGCATTGGAAACCCAGGAGCCTGACCATCCTCGCAGGGTGAAAGAGTGCAGAACGTGCCGTTATTGGTTCGACTGTGAGCGTCAATTGCGTGCAGCAGACGATATCACCTTACTGTTTAGCGGTGATTCAAGCCTGCGGTATGTGGAACGTGGGATCACAACAATCCAGCAGCTTATTGAGGCAAATTTGGGGGAATCTTCCCAGCTTGCGCGCGCTTGGCGGGCGGGAATACCGGTGCTTCGGCGAGGTGCCGTAACAATGCCTCGATTTGATGTCGAAATAGATATTGACCTGGAAGGTTATCTGGATCACGGCGTGTACCTTTGGGGCACTTATGATGGCCGAACTTATGTGCCGTTTGTAACTTGGGACGCACTTGATAGCGCTACCGAAGCGCAGAACTTTGCGAGGTTTTGGAGCTGGTTGCAGGGGCGCATTGCCAAGGCAAAAACTCGAGGTCAAACCATCGGCGTGTTCTGTTATTCCAATAACGGCGAAAACTACTGGATGCGCAGCTCAGCGAAAAGATTTGCGGGTTTTCCTGGGGTGCCATCTGAACAGGAAGTCAGTGAGTTTTTGAATTCAAACATTTGGATCGATGTTTTCCGGTTTGTTCGGACACAATTAACTGGTCCTGAAGGCTTGGGTTTAAAGATCGTGGCTCGGGTTGCTGGCTTTTATTGGGAAGGTGATTTAGATGGCGAAGCGAGCGTTCACGCCTACCGAAAAGCGTTCGGGGAGAAGGATCCGCAAATGCGCGAGCAATTACTTCGATATAACCGTGATGATTGCAAAGCGACCGCTGTTGTAAGAGATTGGATGAGCAAAGGTGCTCCCGGAATTCCGATCTTAGATTAGGCGACCTGTTCGGTTTTCTTTTTATGATTAACTCCGGTGTGTTTGGTGCACGACGGAATCGCAGTGAGCGCTATCAGGGGCACAAACCTTCTGCCCCGCAGAATTGGGCTAGACACGATTGTATTGTGCCTAGTTTTTCTTTTTAAAAGTGGTTTCCTATATATCGGTTACAGCTTCCTTAACGCGAGGAGCAAATAAGCTACATTGCGTTCATGAAGTGGTAGTAACTGTGATAATTGGGAATATTGTTGCACGCGATTTGGATGCTTGCAGCAAGTGGAACGGACGGCATCAATTTCGCCGTGCGAAATAGTAGGCAGTGGATCCAAGCATGAGCATAAGAAACAGTAGGCCAATGATGAGCCCATGCCAACCAAAAGATGTAAATAAATAACCTGAACTCCATCCGATGGCTGACGAACCACAGTAGTAACAAAATAAATACATACTTGAAGCTTCAGCCCTGTGGATCGTCGCGATGTTTCCGATCATTCCGGAAGCAGTCGAATGAATAGCGAAAAACCCAGCAGTAAATAGCAGCAACCCGATGACAGTAACGCCGAGATTTCCGGTCAGGCATCCAAATAAACCAATGGCGGACATCGCAGTGAGTCCAAGAAGCGCTTTTCCCGCCCCGTGCCGCTGCACTAATGTCCCAGCGCGTGCTGAGCTCCACGTACCAGAAAGAAACAACAGAAACAAAGCTCCAGTGAGCGCTTCACTCATGTTGAAGTGCGATACCATGCGGTAGCCGATGTAATTAAACAACGAAACAAACGCGCCCATATTCAAAAAGCCCGTGATAAACAATGCGGCTAGCCGGGGATTGCTCCAATGCCCAACCATTGCTTCGATCTCGGATCGTAGCCCCAGGGGCTTTGGTTGGAAGCGTTGCTGGGGTGGCAAGAGATAGATAAACGTAAGCGCAAACATCAGCGCGATGCCGGAATTAATACACAATGCGTATTGCCAAGACACAAGTTCGACGAGTGTTGCGGGGATCAAACGCCCAAGCAGCCCGCCAATCGAGGTGCCAGCCACGTATAACCCCATTGCATGTCCAAGATCAGATGGACTCAGTTCTTCACTGAGCCAAGCCATAGCTACTGCTGGAACGCCGGCGAGAAGTATTCCTTGGAGTGCGCGTCCTATAAGGAACGCTTCGAAGGACGGTAGCCAGGGAAGCAATATTCCAAGGGATGCCGCGCAAAGCACCGAGGGGATGAGAATCGTGCCGCGGCCAAATCGTTCGGAAAGAATGGAGGCGGGAACAATACATATGGCAACAGCGCCTGTTGCTGCGGAGACAGTGAGCGCTGCCTGGGATGGAGAGATCCCGATGGTGTCTGTAAAAATAGGAAGCAACGCTTGGGTGGCGTACAAGGTATTAAACGATGCTAACCCGGCTGCGACCATTGCGAGTACGGCACGCCGGTAGGTTGCTTCACCTCGTCGAAGTCCGCCCATACATAGAACCTAACGAAAAAGCGGGCACCGTCAGGTTGCCCGCTCTTGTTGGCTGCTAATTAGCGTTGTGCAGCGGTGTAGCGTGCAGCTACTTCATCCCAGTTGAAGACGTTCCAAACAGCATCAACGTAGTCGGCCTTGACGTTCTTGTACTGGAGGTAGAAGGCGTGCTCCCACATGTCGAGGAGGAGGAGCGGAGCAAGGTCGATGGAAAGGTTGCCCTGTTGGTCGGTCATTTGCTCGATGACCAGGCGCTTACCAACTTTGTCATAACCAAGCACAGCCCAGCCGGAGCCTTGGAGGCCCAGAGCGGCGGCGTTGAAGTGAGCCTTAAAAGCATCGAAGGAACCGAAGTCACGTTCGATTGCAGCGGCGAGTTCGCCGGTGGGGGTGCCGCCACCGTTCGGGGAGAGGTTCTTCCAGAACAGCGAGTGGTTTGTGTGTCCACCAAGGTTGAATGCGAGATCCTTGGAAATAGCGGTGACAACGCCAGCGATTGATCCATCCTGGCGAGCCTTTTCAAGCTTTTCCAAAGCTGCGTTCGCACCGTTCACATAGTTCTGGTGGTGCTTGGTGTGGTGGAGTTCCATGATCTCACCGGAGATGTGTGGTTCCAGTGCATCGTACGCATAATCGAGCGAGGGAAGTTCATAGACGGCCATAGTGGTCCTTTCTAAATATGGTTGCACCCATGATAAAGCAAACAAGTGTGAACGCAACGTGAGTGGTTGGGTTATCGAAATAATTCTTGCTTGTTTTGTGTTGCAGGAGGAGACGGAAAGGAAGTGATTGTATGGGTTGGTTATTTGGTAAAAGTGTAGAAATGGTGAGCGTGGAAGACGCACTCAAAGGTGGACGTACACCAGTTCTAGAGTATCCGCAGCCGCATACTGTGCTTGGGACTCCAATCACCGGCCCGTGGCTTCCGGAGCAGCGGAGCGTACTTATCGGAATTGGTTGTTTTTGGGGAGCCGAAAAGTTGTTTTGGCAACTCAATGGGGTGCAATCGACGTCGGTAGGATACGCGGGTGGCTATACGCCGAACCCAACGTATCGAGAGGTTTGCACGGGCCGAACAGGGCACACGGAAGTCGTCGAAGTTGTGTACGATCCTGCACAGATTACATTGGATGAAATTATTACCGCAGCGTTGGAAGCGCATGATCCTACGCAGGGTTTCCGCCAGGGCAACGACGTCGGCACGCAATATAGGTCGGCGTTTTACACCATTGGCGAACATGCGCTTGCCGACGCCGCGATCATCCAGCAGCGGTTGGCAGCCTACGCGGTGCGGCTACAACAGCATGGTTTCGGTCCAATTACCACGGAAGTCTGCGCATTGGTGGACACACCAGCGGGCGAATATTATCTGGCGGAGAATTACCACCAGCAATATTTGGACAAGAACCCTGACGGTTATTGCCCGCATCATTCGACTGGTGTGGCGTGCGGTTAGGCAGCTTCGATGATTTCGTTGACGAGTGCGTTGAGTTCGTCGAGATGAGATGGGTCCACTCGTAGGGAACCACCAGCGATCTCGGAATTGAGGTTGAGGGAGACCTGCTGGGAGGCGTTCTTCGCCTTGAGAACTCCCATGATGTCCTGCCAGTGAGCAAGTACTTGCTTGCCGCCAGTGTATGAATACACCACGTAGCCGACAGGCTTACCATGCCATTCGCTGTAGAGATGATCTATGGCGTTTTTAAATGCGCCCGGGACCGATGCGTTGTATTCGGGAGTGACAAAGATGAAACCTTGGCAATCATCGATTGCTTTGCTGAATGCGCTCACTCGGTCATCAGCGTATTCTTTGTTGAGCATTGCCGGTGGCTTCGGGCCGGTCACAAAGGGGAGATCAAAATCGAGGACGTCGATGGTTTCAAAGGTCGCGCCTGTCGCGTTGTCGGCGACCCACTGGCCGACCTGTGCTCCAAGGCGGTTATCACGAACACTTCCTACAACTATGCCAATTTTCATAGGTTCTAATGTACTGCTCGTATTGTGCGCAAGCTAAAGCAGCCCATCCAGAACAGTGAGCACGCCATGTTTATCGTTTCCGGGAGCCCGCCATTTCGCCGCACTGGCAAGTATCGGGTGGGCATTGTCCATGGCGTACGAAAGTTCGGCTTCCCAGATCATTTCCAAATCATTGAGGTAATCTCCGAACGCGGCAGTGCGATCTTTGCTAATTCCTAATTCTTGCTGCAGCCGCTCTAAAGCAACACCCTTATTGATGGAAGCGTCCATAACGTCAATCCAATGGGGACTGGAAATCGTTCCAACAACGTCTGGGCCGAGTTCAGGTAATGGGAATGTTTCAGAATTGCCAAACGTATAGAGCGCTACCTTTACGCAGGTAGCGTCCACATCGTCGAGCGAATCCACTACTTTTCGGGAAACATAATACTTATCCACTTCCGCTAGAAAATCAGGAGAATTGTCCTCAATATAAGCGATGTCAGGTGCGCAATACACTATGCTTACGCGCTGATCGGCGGCCCGCGCGGCGTCGATAATTTCTTGTACTTTGCCGCGATCGAGTGACGTTGAATAAATAATTTCTCCGCCATGGACGAGTACGTTTCCATTTTCGGCAATCAGTGTTGAAGCGCGGGGAAACATTGTGTGCAATGTTGCATATTGTCGCCCACTCGCGGGAACAAAAATCACGCCCAATTCATCCATTCGATCAAGCTGGTGCTCAAAGCCTGGTGGGATTTTTCCGTCCGTATCCAGTAGTGTTCCGTCCATATCGCACACAACGAGCTTGGGAACCCGCGGTGGATAATGATCGAGCGTTTGGCCGCGGCGCCGATCTAAATGTCGTGCAGTAATGCCACTACTCACAGCTCCTTGAACATCATTTGCGTAATTATCGCCAACCATAATTGTTTTTGATGCACTCACTCCAAGCCTTTGTAACGCCGCTTCATAACAGCGTGGATCGGGTTTTGGAAATCCGAGTTCATCACTAGAAAGCAATGTCACACCGGGGAGTGCTAATCCAACTCGTTCGAGCTTTTGCTGCTGTAAATGTTGTGCACCATTGGTCAGGATTCCAACTTTGGCACCTGTGGCAAGGGCGCGTTCAATAGCGGATTGGGCATCGGTGTATGCGCGCCATTTTGTGGCGTAGAGATCTAAAAATCCAGCGAACATTTCATCCGCTTGAGTATCGGAAATGTCAGCATTGGCAAAATATTCTCGGACGCGTTTGCGTCGTTGCTCTTGGTGGCTAATCTCGCCACGTTCGTATGCGGCAAACCAGCGATCTTCTATTTGAAACCAGCGCTTAGTATCTGGGGTTTCGCCTGACAGAATAGACCACTCGGCAAGGGCGGTTTCAGCTGCTTGATAGTGGTCAATGAGTGTGCCGTCGAGATCAAAAAGAATCGCTTCGTATGTCACAGAGGCATATTCTACGTTCGTTCCTATCAGCACGGCCCTGATTGATCGGAATAGATATGTTAATGAGATAAAGGCTTGGCTGATCTTCGAGTAACTAGAAATGTAAATAGTGCAATCCAGGCGACCCCAAGAGCCCAACCTGCAAAAACATCGCTGGGCCAGTGATGTCCGAGATATACACGCGATATGCCCATCAGGAATGCGAACAAAGCTGCGGACCAATATGCCCAGGCCGTACTGACTAGCAATGCCAATATTCCGGCAACTACCACAGCATTCAAACTGTGTCCGCTTGGAAAGCTCCAGCTGGTTTCATAGGGTGACACGGCAAATATGGTGTCAGGTCGGGGACGTTGCACAAGATTCTTCAGTGTATGAGAGGTGGAAGGAGCGCAGATTGCGGCAATTCCGGTCAGCATGATTGGTTGCGATGTCCGCTGCCGCAGGCTCACTACCGCAGCGCAAAGTAGGGCAATTGGTGCTAGCACGTCCATGCGACCGAGGTTGGTAAATAATGTTACTGCCTGGCCGAAGCTACGATATCGAGTGGCTGTATGGAAAATCGAATGATCGAGTGGGGTTATGGCGCACACGATGCTGGCGCAACTCAGTAATGCAATGCAGATAATAAGTGCGCGGCGATGCTCGAACATACGGAAATTGTATCCTTTGAGTAATCGGGCACATCTCCACGTGTTTTTCTTGAAAACGGAAGTAATCGGGCATATCGTTGGGGGTACAATCCACAAGCTGAAAGAAGGCGGAGATGAAAGTCAGCGTCGGTAATAAAGTTGTTCTTATTGGGGCTGGGGATGTGGGGGTTGCATACGCATATGCGCTGGTAAATCAGGGGACTTGCGATCACTTAGCCATCATCGATATTGATGAGAAGAAGCTGGAAGGCAACGTGATGGACTTGAACCATGGCGTTGTGTGGTCGCACTCTCGTACGAAGGTCACCAAGGGTTCCTATAAGGATTGTGATGACGCTGCCATGGTTGTGATCTGCGCAGGTGCGGCACAAAAGCCGGGTGAGACCCGGCTGCAGCTTGTGGACAAAAACATGAGGATCATGAAATCCATCGTTGACCAGATTATGGCCAATGGTTTTGATGGAATCTTCCTTGTTGCCTCAAACCCCGTGGACATTTTGAGCTATGCGGTGTGGAAGTATTCTGGACTTCCATCGCATCGTGTGTTGGGTTCCGGCACGGTGCTGGACTCCGCTCGTTTCCGCTACATGTTGGGTGAAATGTACGAGGTAGCGCCCACTTCTGTGCATGCATATATTATTGGCGAGCATGGGGATACTGAGCTTCCGGTGTTGTCTTCCGCCACTATTGCGGGTGTTTCCATGCGCAAGCAGTTGGAGAAGGATCCAACGTTGGAGTCGCGGCTTGAGAAGGTGTTTGAAGAAACGCGCGACGCGGCATATGCAATTATCGACGCCAAGGGCTCAACGTCATACGGCATAGGCATGGGCTTGGCACGCATTACGCGCGCAATTTTGCATAACCAAGATGTGGCCTTACCAGTATCGTGCCTTCTCAATGGTGAATATGGCGAGGAAAACATTTATATTGGAACGCCTGCGATCATTCACCGTAAGGGAGTGCGGCGCGCAGTTGAACTCGAACTTACTGAACATGAGATGGAACGTTTCCGTCATTCAGCTAAGACATTGCGGGCTATTCAAGAGAAGTTCTTCCCAGCCTAAAATTCGGGTGCTGTATCTTCGAGGGCATGGCTAAAAAGAAGAAGAACGAACAATTGCCTGAAGGTATGAGTCGGCGGCAGGCGAAACTCGCTGCTCGCGCCGCCGAACGCGCCGCCCTTGAACGGGAACCACGTCCTTACGATGGCGTCCCGATGGAAGCAGAACTGGTGGCGATGCAAGAGTTCGTGCCCTCCGCTGTGGCCCAAACGAACATTGGCGATCAAGAAATTAACATCGTCACCGTACTTCCCGGTGCGGTTGCTGCACTGGTGAGGGAAGCTGATCTCGGTGGCGGACGCTACGTCGCAATGCAAACACGCACGCGTTCGCAAAACCCTGGGCGCGATCTCGCATACGCGCTGAACTGGGCAATCAATGCGGCGCCGGGTAACACCCTGGAAAGCAATACAGCCGATGGTAGCCAGCCTGCAATCACTGAACTTCTTGGCTCCGTGAAGTTTGACGTGACGCCGCATCAGGATTTCAATTGGTGGCTCCCAGAAGGAACTGAGCTCACGCCAGAGATGGCGCAGTCGCTACGCCAGGCGAACGATTCCGTTATGCCGTCATGGCCGGTGGAGGCAAAGGTGTCAGGCACAGCGTGGTGGATCGACCCAGGTGAAAAGGCCCATATTCGTTGGGTTCGCACCGATGATGAGGAAAAACTTCTTCGGGCGCTCGCGCGGATTGGTGCGGCAGGCAAACTGAACCTCGGTGAAGATACGAAATTCGCCGGCGTGTTCCGCACTCATGGCGTTGTTGTACCTGTGTTCGATCTTGATCCGACTATCCCGCATGTGGAGTTCGTGCCTGCGCTGGAGGCACTGGATAAACTCATCTCCGCAGAATTGGATAACGACGCCCAGCTCAACCCTGCTGAGCGCCGTCAACTGGAAAACATCAAATCCCGCCAGGTGACAATCCGCTAACTTACGGAAGCCACTTGAGTAGTTTCTCCAGGGCATCCTTCCCCATGGCAGCATTCGCCTCTTCGCTTCCGCCTAACACAAACGTACCAACCTCTGGCGGGGCGAAGACCGCATGTCCAGCATCGGGATACAGGTGAATTTCAGTGCGGTCACCAGCGTGTTCCTGAATCAACTCAGCAGCACCGGCGGAATCCCACATTTGGTCCTGCTTTCCAGCGACAATAAAGATCCTGGCCTTGGAGTTTTCCACCTTGATCCGCGCCTTTTCACGATCCGCTTCCGGAGTGTTCGCGAGCGCTGAGGAATAGGTGTTGACGAGTGCCACAGGAGCCGCAATCATCATTCTCCAACCTTGGTTGAGCAGCACTTTCGGATCCGCATTATTAAACGAAATGAAAGGGATTTCCTTGCCTTCCCAGGTGAAACTTGGTGTGGCTTGTTGGCTCGCGGCTAATCCCTGCCAATGGTGGGCGCCCGGCGCGATGAGTGCGACGTTATCAATTTCCGGGTAATACGTGGAAAGCAGCAGCGCTAATTCAGAGCCTTTCGACGCCCCTACCACGCTGATCGGCTTCGAGGCGTGGGGGAGGACGTCCTCAAACAATTCCAACGGTACGGATTCCAAGTATTCTTGCTGCCCCGGCTGCCCAAAGAAATTCAAGGCATATACCTCGCGGCCATCCTCGGCGATTTTTGCCGCAAGGCGGGCGTTTGTGGTGCCATCGGAACCACCGAACACAACGACGGTTCCGGGGTGTTTTCGCTGTTCCGGAACCAAATGGAATCCTCGGGCATAGTCACCGGTGAATTCAGTGATGGCTACACCAGCTGTATCTGGGGGTCTGTTATCGAGCTGTACGTTGGTGGCGGAAGATTGGTTCCACATCCGAATACCAAAAATCACGGCCACCAATAGGATAATTACCAGCAGCAATACGATGATAATACGACCAAGAATCCGTAAAATTTTCATGCCTTATCGTATCACGCACAATTCGATAATTTAAGGTTATCGCAGCTGGCTAAACAGCTCCTCAGCAGCGACTTCATCCCAGATAACCACATTTCCTACATCGTAATCGGCGAAGCCTCCGACTGGCACTGTTTCAGTCTTCATTCCACCACGCATGCGGAAACCAAGCCACGCCAAATGCCAAGCATGGTCACTTTCTCCAACTGTGAATGCGCCCGCGACTTTATTAATCAGCGGAATGGTGCTGAACGGCTTGAACTTGGTGCTTTCGCTCACAAGTGCGCTAAAGAATTGGCGCTGGCGGGCAACGCGATCCAAATCGCCTTGTGGGGTGGCACGGGTTCGTACGAACCCCAGGGCGGTCGGGCCGTCCATAATCTGGCAACCTGGCTGGAGATTAATACCAGCCAGGGGGTCGTCGATTGGTTGGTCTACGCAGATTTCTATACCTCCGAGGGCGTCGACAATGCCTGCGAAACCACCGAAGCCGATCTCCGCGTAATGGTTAATGCGGAGTCCAGTAGCCTGTTCAACGGTTTGTGTCAGGAGCTTAGGCCCACCCACGGAGAAGGCTGCATTGATTTTATCGCTACCATAACCAGGGATTTCCACATAGGAATCACGCGGAATGGACACCAAGGTGGGTTCGCCGGTCAGCGGAATATGGAGCAACATAATGGTGTCGGTGCGGCCGACGCCAATATCGCCACCGGTGGCAAGGCGCTGCACTTCAGCTTCATCGAGGCCCTGTCGGGAATCGGAACCCACGAGGAGCCAGTTTGTGCCACCGGTATTTGGTACCTGCACATCAGGTTGTGCCTCCACCCGCTGGAGGGACGCATCCACCCACAACACTGCTACGACGAACAATGTGACGATGCTTAGGAGAACAAGGGTGACCTTCCCCTTCAGACTGCCCCTCCGGCGACGGCGCCGAGGTTTCGACGGTCGCTGCCGCACCGGGGGCTGTTGCGGCGGGGGCGCATAATTACTGCTGTATTGCGGGCGCACAGTATTTGTACGTACCTGACCGACGTTTCCGGGACGCGGCGCGCGGTGCTGCTGCAGAGGCTGGTTTGGCCCGAACGCTGCGGAGTGTCGAGATGGGGGTTGTTGCTGCGGCATGGCGGCGCGTGAGCGTCGAACAGGTCGGCCGAATCTGTCGAGGATTGGGCGACCTTGACTGTCGCGGGCAATGTCATCCATGGGGATTACCTTAGTGTAGTGAGTAGCGGATAGCCGAGGAAGGCAACGGCGTCGATAAGAAAATGCCCGATTATTAACGGCCATACACGACCCGTACGGTGATAGACCCACGCAAACAACACGCCCATCACGATATTGCCAAACCCTGCGCTCACACCCTGATACAGGTGATAACTTCCCCGCAAGCTTGCCGACGCCGCGACCGCCGCCCACGGCTTCCAGCCCAGCTGCTTCAACCGCACCAACAGCCAAAACACCACGACGGTTTCCTCCGCGAACGCATTGGCAAAACTCCACACCAAACTCAGTGCGTTGGCGGTAGGAATGACTTCCTTTGTCAGTCCAAAGTGTAGGGCGGTGAGATAGAACACCAGCCCGGGGATGCCGATCACCGCAGCAAGCAAAGTACCTTGCGGAATATCTTTGAGACGTAACTTGGACATGTGAATGCCGTCTTTATCCAGCAAGACGAGCACGAGCAGCCCCCAGCCAATCAACACACCAGCCGAAGTCAACTGCAACAACGGCTCCAACCATGTGGTGGTTTGTTGCGGATGGAGTTGCACGGTCTGTTCGTTGAGTGGGGCGGGTTGGAGGAGGGCGTCGATCAGCCGCAGGAAGGAACGCAAACCCTGCATGCCAAAAGTGACCAGCAGTACAACGCCAATTTCTTTCCTCATGGGTGCAACTCCTGAGCCAACGCAAGCACCGTGGCAGGTGCCGCATGGAGCGCGCCGAGGTGCACACTCTTACCTGCAAACGGTACCGAAACCGCCGCGCCGCCCGTCATATTAAATAGGGAAGCCCACGGCGTCCACTCCGTTTGCGCCGCAAAATCCTCAGCAGGCGGAAGTGATGAAAACGTGCCGATGGGTGGCGGATCGAACGCTAACGTTGGGGTTAACAGAACATCGATACCCCAGGTGGCGGCAATTTTGGGTACCTGATGAAACCGTCGAAGCGCCTCTTTCCGGTTCACCTCCTGCTGGCGCATCCACTGAATAATCGGCGACGCAGGGCCAGAAATCTTTCGGGACAGCAAACAAATAACCTGCTGAAACGCCTGAAATACCTCCGGGCCATATGGTTTAACCTCCATGACCTCGTGGCCACTGTTGGACAAGGCGTCGACCGCTTTCATAGCTGCCTGCGCCCATGCCGGATCCACTGAACCATTGCCATGCAGTGGTTGAGTGAGCACACCAATACGCACCTTTGTGCTGGCTGGGGTGAGGTGGTGCAAAAACGCCGCATCCTCAACGGTTCGCGTGATAAACCCCTGGGCCGTTAACTTCCCGCCAGTGCTATCGTGCGGAGGTTTAAAACCCACAAGATTTGTTGCCGCGGCAGGAACCCGAATCGAACCCCCACCATCCGATGCATGCGCAGCCGGGACGAGACCCAATGCCACAGCCGCAGCCGCGCCACCAGAAGAACCACCAGGAGTATGGCCTGGGGATAGCGGGTTTTCCACCGGAGGAAAACCAATCGGTTCAGTGTACGCTGTCATCCCCATTTCTGAAGTCTGGGTTTTTCCGGGCACAACCATGCCCTTTGCGACGAGCGATTCAATCAGGGGATCCGTCTCCTGCGGAAACTCACGGCGATGGATCGAACCATACGAACAAGGAAAACCCTTAACGGGGGAAAGGTCCTTGACCGGGATCGGCAGGCCGAAAAACCGATCATCTACGGGTGGAGGTGAAAGGCGTCGCGCAGAATCGAACGCGAAATCCAAGTCCAATGAGGCAAAGCATGGATACGTCTTTGGCAAGCGCGAATCGATCTCCTCAATAAGCTCAGTTGGGCGTACTTCACCTTTATGCAATGCAGCAGAAAGCAACGGCAGCGAAACATCAAGCGGAGAACCAAAGGACACGGAACTACACACTACTAGGTGTGTAGGTTGTGAAAATGGGGCGAAGGGTTAGGTGAGAACATGGCGGGGCGCGAAACCAGCTGGGGTTAGCTCAACCACGTTGTCTGCGACATGCTTCACATTCAACTCGTGTGTAACCACTATGCGTGTGGCATCAAAACTTGCGATAGTTTCAAAAATCTCAGCCTCTGTTTCTACATCGAGATTAGCGGTAGGTTCATCGAGCAGCAGGATCGGAGGTTTGGTGACTATTGCACGAGCCAGGCATAAGCGCTGGGCTTGTCCACCAGAAAGCCCGCTTCCATCACTTGTAAGTACTGTGGACAAACCTAGTGGAAGTGAGCTTAGAGTAGTGCCTAGTCCGGCTGCTTCTAACGCCTCAATAATGTCTGAATCAGAAATACTAGGCCGCCCCATAGCGATGTTGTCTCGGATGGTCCCGGTAAATAACGCTGGATTTTGGTCTAGGTATCCTATTTGGCTACGCAATGCCTGAAGATTGTATTCGCTCAACGGGACCCCATCGATACTTATCGCAGCCAGTACATCTCGGTTCATTCCCAACAGTGCGTTAAGAAAAGTAGTTTTGCCGATACCTGATGAACCAATGATGGCGGTAAAGCTACCGCCAGGGATGCCAAGAGTGAGTGAAGTAGCAATCGGTTTATTCCCTGTGGCTGTTAGTGTGGCGTTTCTTACGCGAATTCCGCCGAGTGATACTATTTGTTTGCCGTTTGGGTTTGTATTTTCGGGAGTCGTTGATAGTACATCTTGGATGTTATCGAACTCTGCAGATACTCCTAGAAGTCCCTGGACTGAGCCCGCTATGCGTTGTATTGGTGACATGGCGAAACCACATAATGAAATTAGGGTGACTATTCCTCCGACCGTTAAGTCACCACCTTTTGATAAAATCATCATTGAAAGTCCGAGCCATAGAAGTGGGTAGATGGAGCTAATGATTCCTAGAAAACTATCCAGATAGACATCAAGATTTCGACGTTGGAAAATTGCTAGAAGACTTTCAAGATATTCGTTATGCCACTTTTTCTTACGGTTGTCTTCAATTCCTAAAATTTTTACTGAACTGAAATTGACGACAGATTCGGTGAGTGTGCCGTGCGCTATGCTACTGCTATCGATGACGTTTTGAGACAAGCGAACGGCAAGATTGCTGGTTAGCGTAAGTAACGCTACTAAAGTGAAGCCTAAAAGTATGATCACGCCAGCATGTATCACTGACACAGTAAGGACTGACGACAAAATAACCAAGGTGAAAACTATATCGGCAAACATTGGCAGTACTCGCCCAGAAATCGCGTCGCGAACGACATACATTGACTGGAACTTCACCATCATTTGCCCGATGCCAATGCGGCGCACACTTTCTATTGGTAATGGGCGAGAATTACCCGGTATGTTTCCTCGAATCCTTCGAGAAAATCGATCGCATAATTTTTTAATTCCGAACGCGCAGGGACATCGTCGTCGAAATTAAATTTTCCCCACTCATATTTCACTTCCAGGCCCTGGTTACTTTCGATGATTTGGGGAGCTCGGACACCTCCTTGTTGATTATCTGTCACTCCCATGACCGAGATGTCGAGCTTGCGCATCTTACCGTTATCGCTGTAAACACTCGGTGAAGGCAAAATGCCGATATTGAGTACGCTGTTTTCAAACATCTCAAGCCCTACATCACCTTGAGGAGTTGGACGTGGTTCGGATTGACGACTGGGATGGAATAACGTTTCCATATCCAACAGGCATGGACGATCATCGACGAAAGCAACGTTTTCATGGTGCATATCGTTCGAGCCCAGCGCATGTAGTACTGCAGTAAGTTTGCCAAGACGACGTGAAACTATTCTCGGCGAAGTAATGTCCTCACTCTTCACCATCTGCTCGAAGAATCCACGTTCACCACACTTCAGTGCGTTCGTTGTTGCTACTTCTTCCTCGGTAACTCCGGCAACAGTTAGTAAACTACGTAGTATGTCACCGTTATAAAAAGAATGTGGTTTGTAATAGACGGTCTTCTCGTTATTGCCATGACGTAACGGTCGTCAAGATAAAGGTCACGATACCGCCGTGGTTTTCTTCCAGTTCTTCGTCTTCCAATTCGACGGGTGCGATAGGGTTCGCATTCTTCATAGCATTCACCTCCTTTTGAAAGTGTGAGATAATTTTCCAGGCTGCAGTTTTGTGCTTATGTAAAACCAGAAGGGTATGTATTTTTCATATTTTTTCACCAGTGTTGTATGTCGCTAGTAGTGTTACTTACGAAATGCGCCGATTGAGTTTGTGCTGGGGTGTTTTCCACCACGCAAAGGCGGACAGAACAAAGGTATAAATTAGTAGTAAAAACGCCGCCAAGGGATGCGAAATTTCAGCAGTGTGTGCTCGCGCAATGTACGGTTCGACCCGCGGCCATGTAAGTGCCCAGTTAAGACTTCCAGGTAAATACATCAAGAACGGAGCGTCCCCACCGCTTTCGTAAGCCACTGCGGTCATCGTCGGTTCGATAACAAGAACCACTCCCAAAATGACAGATACGGCAATAAACGGCGATCTAACAATCAATCCAACCGAAAGCCCGACTATCCCCCAAAGAACCATGACAATTACTGCCCGAATCGCTGCTTCAGTTAATTCTCTGGGGGGAAAGCCATCGATAGTGCCAGCAACATTCAATGCGCCTGTAATGATGGCCCAATGAAGAAGGCTAAAAATTATTGATAAAACAATGAAGTGAATAATGGCACAAGCGAAAAACGTAGAAACCGTCGTTGCATGCGATTTATTCGCTACAAAAACGCGGCTCAGTGTGCCGTGTGTTAATGATCGGGTCGCCATTTGTGTGCCGATTATTGCAGTGAAAGCGTATCCGAACCTTCCTGGAAATGAATAGTTATATGCCAACGCGATCCAGTTGGTTTCGGAAATTCCAATGTGGGTGAAGTATGTTGACGCAGTATTTAAGATCAGTAGAGATATAGCCAATACTACTGTCGTAGTTTTCAGAGAAATATCTCCAATAAATTGTGTGTAGTAGAATCTAATAGCTTGTCCAATGCTTACCTTGGCCTCATTATGCGGTCGCATTTCTTTCGTTTCGTGCGTAGTACTCATGAGATTTGTTCCTGTGCGTTAATAACAATTCGGCGACTGCTGATTGCATCCATAAATTCTTGGTCATGGCTTGTGATTAGGGTGGCTACGTTTTGATTTCGAAGGTTATTTAAAACTTTAATTAGCCATGAAGTTGATGTTTCATCCAACCCGTTGCTGGGTTCGTCAATTATTAACAGTCCGCCAAGCTTCGGTAACGATAGCAGGGCTGCGATAAGTTCGACTTTCTTGTGTTGTCCCGTTGACAGCCG
Organism: Corynebacterium sp.; assembly: GCA_030528295.1. Taxonomy (GTDB): domain Bacteria; phylum Actinomycetota; class Actinomycetes; order Mycobacteriales; family Mycobacteriaceae; genus Corynebacterium. The sequence continues at coordinate 24,378 of JAUMZC010000006.1, read as the reverse complement.
GGAGATTCGGCGGTTTTTTTAAAGAAGTTAGTTTGGAACTTTCCATTAATGACTCTAGTTCGCCGATCTTCTTACCATTAAGACGACATACTGAAGACAAATAAGTACGTACGCCGAGTGAGGTATTGATCGGTAGGTCCGGATGGGCTGCCGCAATAGCACAGTTATTTGTGGTGATTGTGCCTTCAGATACTGCTATTAGATTTAATGCGGCGGTCAAAGCGGTAGTTTTTCCACACCCATTTCGTCCGACGAGTGAGACGATTTCACCTTCGTGTACTTCGAAATTTGGTACTATAATCTCGACCCCATTTGGAAATCTTATTTTTACTCCATCGAAAGAAATGACGCTCATTTTTCGCTCCTTACTTTTGCAGGTAGTTGCGAGTTCGTGGGTAGAAAAACAGCTTGGAAATGGGGCAAGCATTGTGATTTTTCACTGAGGAGAGTTCAGACTGAAGATTTGTTAAAGGGGCAAGCAGAACCGCATCTTTGTCGGTATCTACCAGGTGTATCTTCGGCATTTTTTCTCCTGAGTTCAGTGATGAAAAATTGCGATAAATCTCGGACTGGGCGGTATTTGTTTTCTCAATCGCGAAGGATAGTGAAATTTATGAAGATAGTCCATGTTTATGTTTTATAACATCGAAATTAGAGTGTTACAAAATGCTTATTTTGTACTCGCTATAGAGTCTTTGGTTCGGTAATTAATTGACTCAATTTTCGCAGCTAAATCGTAGGTTTGCATCACATAAGGACGATACAATTCATATAGGTAACCAGATACTTCGTGTATGTGTGTTTGTGTGGATATTTGAATGGATTTGGACTGGTTTGCACCGAGAGTTTTCGTGCGAAATATCGATATTCCCGCAGGTTGCATCATTTTTCCAGTTAACAGACCTCGAAAATGTAACTTTTGCCACATCATTTAAATTTTGTAATGCAGGCTATATGGGGCACACCGACCAGGCCATCCTCATTCCCCGTTATAAAGTATGTGCATGACTGTTGTTGCGTATCTTGGGCCGGCGGGGACCTTCACTGAGGAGGCACTTTGGCGTTTTGCGGAGATGGGTTGCTTCCTTGGGGAGGTGTCGCCGCTTCCGGTGAATAGTCCTGCGGAGGCGATGGATGCTGTTCGCAACGGTGAGGCGGAGTTTGCCGTGGTAGCGATAGAGAACTCCGTTGACGGTCCGGTGACACCTACGTTCGATGCGCTCGCTGGGGAGGGGGTGCAGATTTATCAGGAGACGGACATTGAGGTCACGTTTTCCATCATGGTGCGCCCAGGAACCAAGGAGATTCGAACGTTTGCTACCCATCCCGTAGCGCGACAGCAGGTAAAAGGCTGGCTCGCCGAACATGTGCCCGACGCTGAGTTTGTCGCGGCGTCGTCAAATGCTGCGGCGGCGCAAATGGTCGCTGAGGGGCGTGTCGACGCCGCGGCCGCCCCACGTCGTGCCGCCGATTTGTTCGGTTTGGAGCGTGTGGCGGACGAGGTGGCGGACGTGAAGGGTGCGCGCACGCGGTTTGTTGTGGTGGCGCGCCCAGGTGTGCCCACGCCGCCGTCAGGTGCAGATCGTACCGCAGTGGTGTTTACCTTGCCGAATAAGCCGGGCACGTTGGTGGGCGCATTGACGGAGTTCGCGCTGCGCGGTGTGGATATGTCCCGCATCGAGTCACGCCCTACACGAACGGGGTTGGGTACATACCGTTTTCACGTAGACCTCATTGGGCATATCGACGACGCACCAGTCGCCGAAGCGTTGCGCGCACTGTATTTACGCTGCGAACAGCTTACGTATTTGGGTTCGTGGCCTACATTAGAAACAGTGTCCCATACGGATACGGATCGATTGGAGGAGGCTGCGGCCTGGGTGGCTGCTGCGCAGAAAGGACAACCTAGATGCTGATTTTGGTTCGTCATGGTCAAACTCATGCGAATGTGGCGAGGATTATCGATACTCGCCCTCCCGGAGCAGAATTGACCGAGCTGGGGCGGACACAGGCTAGTGACCTTGGACTGGAATTAGCCAAATACGAATTAGCATCCATCAACTGCTCGATCGCATTACGCGCACAACAAACCGCATTATTGCTGGCAGGCACCTACGGCCAAGCAACCGGCAGGAACGTGCCAGTGGATATCCAACTGGGCGTTCACGAAATCTTTGCCGGTGACCTGGATGGGCGTGGCGACCAGGCCACCGCCGATTGCTACACCGAAGCATTCCGAGGCTGGCTGCGTGGCGATGAAAGTGCGCGTCTGCCAGGTGGGGAAAACCATGTTGAAGTGCTGCATCGAACTCGGCCAGTATTGGAAACGCTTAGCCAGCGGGAAGGTGTCAACGTGCTTGTGAGCCACGGAGCGGCGATCCGTACGATGGCCCGGTGGGCTACCGGCGTGGAACCCGAATACGCATTTGAAAACTACCTTGCGAATGGGAGGACCGTTGTTCTTGATCCGCAAGGGCGGCCGTTCGGCGAATGGAAAGTAGTGAGCTGGGGTTAGCCCCAACCAAGGGCGTGGAGGTCATCGTCATCCAGGCCGAAGTGGTGGCCAACCTCGTGGATCACGGTGATCTTTACCTGCCGAATCAGCTCTTCTTCTGTAGAACACATGTCCTGTAGCGCGTTTTTATAAATGGTAATCGTGTCCGGCAAGTGTCCAGCATTGCTGAACGTTCGGTCCGGCAACGCGACGCCCTCATACAACCCCAAAATATGCGGTGACCTCGGATCATATGTGCCAATAAGAATCACGGTATTGCGCATATGGCGGACGAACTCCTCGGGGATTTCATCCAGGCCAAGGTCAACAAGTTCCTCAAACCGCTCGTCACTGACTTCTATCATCACTGCGGGTTCCGGAGCGGGTTGCGGGTTGGTTGCGGTGGGGGCGGGGCGTCGTTAATGGTGAATGGGCCTTTCGCGCTACCTTTCAGCGTGGCGAAGGTGCCGTCCTCGTTGGCTTTGATCAGCGAACAGTTCACCGTGTGGGTGCCGCCGGTCCAGGAGTTCACCGGGATGGTGGTCCAGAAGGTTTGCAGTGTGGAGTTATACATGGCGTCATCACCGCCAATATAATCCATGCCCACCTGGGTGCAGTGCCCTTTAAGGAAGCCGTCTTGTTCCTCAATACTTGGGGCGTGGTTGGGGAAATGAGTTGCGAGGTCAACGATCCCCGTAACCTCATAGGTGTGTGCCTCCGCACAGTCGACGATATGGGTGGCTTGTGCGGCGTCGACACGCACACACTCGCCAGGTTGTGCTACGCGGGCCTGGTCCTGCTCGGTAGCGCGGCCGGTGGTGAGCTGCAAATTCCCCTGATCGTCGGTGACCTGCAGGCCACACAACATAGTGCGGTCGCCCTTCTTCCATGCCTCCGGTGGGGGTAGAATAGGGGCAACGGAATACCGGCCGCTGGGATCGTACCTACCTTGCAGATAATCCACCGTAGGTTGTTTACAAAGCTCCTCACGTAGCTGTGCTTGGCGGGTCACGTCAGGCAACGGTGCCTTGGGGCCAAACTCACTGGAAGGGTAGGTGGCTAGGTTTTCCCGGGAGGAAACCTCAAAGCGATGCTTCTGGGCGCAGTCAGTCTGCTCAAAATTCCTGAGCTTGCCGTTCTGTATTTCCCAGGTAAGGCAGGCGCCAACATCAGCGGTGGTAAACGGTGCAACCCCCTCGGGTGTGGTGGGCTGCGGGGTTTCCGGCGTGGGGCTCATGAAACGAGTGATGCCGAATCCAGCTACCGCCACAACGGCGGCAGCCAATGCCAAACGAATAGTTGGAGCGGTGCGTACGGTATTCATCGTGTTCCATCATGCACCACTTGTTGCTTAGTCGGTAGTAGCAATCCGTTCAAAGCGTTTAGAATCCCTCACATGTTCCCTTGTGCGGGACACGTGTGTTTTCAGGGCGTACCTGTCAGTTCTGTATAAGGAACAGCACCATTCGATGGGTCGGCCACCGGAAAAGGATTGTCGAACAATTTTTAATAAAGCGGTGCCCGGTTCGATTCTTAAAAGCTCAGCAGTTTCCTCCGTGGCGTTGATTGCGGTGGCGGTTTGCTCAGCGTCAGTAATAGGGATCTGGTATTCCGAATCGAGGATTGCGTAGACCGAATTATAAACGTCGTTTTCTAATAGGTCGGGCGCGTAGGTGCTGTTGTACCAGCCATCGTCGATTGCATACGGGCGGCCATCGCCGAGGCGTAACCTGCGCAAATGAGTATGCGGGGCGCTTGATCCGAAGAAACTCTGAATATCTGACGGCGCAGTACCACGGCCTGCTTGCAGGATTTTGCTGGATGCCTTCAAGTGCTGTGCGGACATTTCCGAGGAGAAGGAAGCCAAGTTGAGGCGAGAAACCAATGGGCTCGGGGCTACAAACGTTCCTTTTCCCCGCGCCCTTTTTAACGTGCCAGCGGCGACAAGATCACCAATCGCGCGGCGCACCGTGATGCGGCTGACCCCGTATGTTTCTTCGAGGACCCGCTCTCCGGGCAGCATATCGCCTGGGGAAAGTTGGGTAGTGCAGATTTCTTCAAGAATCTCCCGGAGCTGCGCATGCTTAGGCTTCGAACCGTCCTTCAACGGCCTTACCGCAGGTTTCTCGACCATACAACCAGATTACCTTTGTGGTGATAACCAGGAAGGTGAATTTCGCGTATTCCCCACACTGGAGGGTAATACTGGTCAGTATAAACTGTGGGCAATTCAACAAACTTTATATGACTTTTATTACTAAAGGCTATAACCTGAGTGAGGATTGGGGTTTTTAATGGGGGTGGTTATGGTATTGCTCGGCTTGCCCTCAAGAGATTGCGTGCAGGCAGGGTAGGGTTGAGTTGTGATTGATCTCAAATTTCTCCGTGATAACCCTGATGTTGTTCGCGCTTCGCAGATCGTTCGTGGGGAAGACCCCGCGCTGGTAGACCAACTTATTGCCGCCGACGAAGCCCGCCGGGAGGCCATTAGTACAGCGGATTCGCTACGTGCCGAGCAGAAAGCTTTTGGCAAAAAGATTGGGCAGGCGTCTCCGGAGGAGCGCCCGGCATTGTTAGCGGGCTCCAATGAGCTGAAGGCAAAGGTTAAGGATGCCGACGTTGCACAAAAGGCTGCCGAGGAGGAAGTGAATCGCCTTCAGATGCTGCTGAATAACGTCGTCGAGGGGGCGCCAGCTGGTGGCGAAGATGATTTCGTCGTGTTAGAGCACGTCGGTACGCCGCGGGATTTCGCCGCGGAAGGCTTTACCCCTAAAGACCACCTTGAGCTCGGCGAGAGCTTGGGGCTTATTGATATGGAACGCGGCGCTAAGGTCAGCGGTGCGCGCTTCTATTTCCTCACTGGTTATGGCGCGATGCTGCAATTAGCGATGCTGAGTTTGGCGGCGCAGCGGGCAGTGGCGCATGGCTTCCAATTAATGATTCCGCCGGTGTTGGTGCGCCCGGAGGTGATGTCTGGCACAGGTTTCTTAGGTGCACATGCTGATGAGGTGTACTACCTACCTGACGATGACTTGTACCTTGTGGGGACCTCCGAGGTGGCATTAGCGGGCTATCACCAGGGCGAGATTATCGACCTCTCCAAAGGTCCTAAGCGTTACGCCGGTTGGTCTTCGTGTTTCCGCCGGGAAGCGGGGTCCTACGGCAAGGACACTCGCGGCATTCTGCGCGTACACCAGTTCGACAAGGTGGAAATGTTTACTTGGTGTAAGCCGGAGGAGGCCGCCGCTGAGCACCAGCGTTTGCTGAATATGGAACGCGATATGCTCGCCGCGGTTGAGGTGCCCTACCGCATTATCGACGTCGCGGGCGGCGACCTCGGCTCCTCAGCTGCGCGTAAGTTCGACACCGAGGCTTGGGTGCCTACCCAAAACACCTACCGTGAGCTCACCTCAACCTCGAACTGCACAACGTTCCAGGCGCGGCGTCTGCAAGTACGGTACCGCGATGAACATGGCCGCCCGCAGGTGTGTGCGACGCTCAACGGAACCCTTGCCACCACGCGCTGGTTGGTTGCGATTCTGGAAAACAATCAGCAAGCGGACGGTTCTGTTGTGGTACCTGAAGCGTTGCGTCCGTTTATTGGTCGTGATGTTCTTGAACCGGTGGCATGACCGCAACGTTAGAGATCTCCGGGAATCTGCCGTTGTTTGAGGCGCCGTTGCTGGTAGCCAGCGACATTGATGGCACACTCATCGATGACGCCGAACGTATTCCAAAATTTGTTCGGGAAGCCATTATGCGGATGACTCATGCTGGCACCGTTATGGCGTTAGCTACGGGGCGCCCTGCGCGCTGGATGAAGCCTGTGCTGGACCAGCTCACTGTGCGTCCCGTCTGCGTGTGCACGAATGGCGCCGTCATTTATGACTCCGCGCGCGACCAGATTCTGCAGCGCCATGAGCTTCAGCCCGAGGTGATGCGCAGGATTATCGACGCCGCGCGCCTCGTCACCGATGTTGGGGTTGCTGTGGAGCGTTGTGGCGAGTCCGCATTCGCACCCGAGGACGAACTTTTTATCGTTGCTCCTTCCTATGTGCACGCCTGGGATGCTGACGAATACGGTCATGCACCCGAATCATTAGTGATTGGCCAACCGGCAGTGAAACTCCTTCTCCGTAACGATTCGCTGAGTGCGCCAGAGTTATATGCACTGATCAAACCGATGGTTCCAGCGAGTATGGCGCATGTCACATATTCTATGAATGAGGGGTTGTTGGAGGTTTCTGCACCTGGCGTGAACAAGGCAACCGGGGTGGCTGAATTGGCCAAATACATTGGGGTATCTGCACGAAATGTCTTGTGTTTCGGCGATATGCCCAACGACATGGAAATGTTGAAATGGGCTGGTTATGGGGTTGCCGTGGCGAATGCGCACCCTGACTTAAAGGCCATCGCTGATGAAATCTGCGGCAGCAACAACGACGGCGGGATCGGCGACATTCTTACAAGGTGGTTTTAGGGTGGCGGCGTGGTAAAACTTATCGTGTTTGCGGGGTTGCCGGGAGTGGGCAAAACCCGTCTGGCTAAGGTAGTGGCACGTCGCACCCAAGCCACGTATTTGCGTGTTGACGCCATCGAAGAACCGTTCGCAGTTTTGGGAGACTTGGCTGACCGGGGCTATCAAGCTGTGGCAAATCTCGCTGCCGAAAACCTTGCATTAGGGAATGATGTGGTGGTGGACCTGGTGAATCCTTTACATATCACTCGTAAAAGATTCACCGACCTCGCTGAGGAAAAAGGGGCGGAGCTTCTGCAAATCGAATGTCAGTTGCAAGACCGGGAAGAACATTATCGACGTGTAACCGGGCGCAACCGTCCCCCGAGTTGGGAAGAAGTCTGCCACTGCCACTATGAGCCTTGGGTGGAGGCGCTCGATGGTGAGCGGTTGCTTGTGGATACACTCGACTTTGACACTGCACTGGCCCAAATTATGCCACCCCTACAATAGGGTGCGGCTGTGAACTTGAAAATGTGCTGAATTGCACAGATTTTATTTTTAGCCGTTTTATGCTCTACGGATAGCTTATTTGATACGCTGTGCTGCAAACGTGCGTCTGTGGCCCCGCTGAGCGTCTGCTGAGGGGCGTTTTGCGCGGCGTCGACAAGCGAGACGGAGTTGCGCAATTTAATTGTGGGCGTTGTTGTGGCATGTTGTTTTCTCTGCGTAACGACGGTGCGCGGGGGTAGCTGTTTGTGTTGCGTCCAATATTGCGGTGGCTGCGGATGTGCTTTTCTGGTGGCGGTGTGGGCGGTAACATGGGGGCAGGGAAGCAATCGGGAGAGGGAGTCAGAGCGGTGGCTGAAGAAACGCCTAACGTGGGGTTTATCGTGCATAACCCGAACAACAAACTGGGCCTTGACGAAACGAAACAAAACATCCAATTTCTAGAGAATTATTTAGCCGCCACTGAGGGGGTGGAATGGGAGGGCGAGAATTTCCGTCGGGTGGTGCGGCGGTTGGCGATGCAATCAGCACATTACTCGGAGGTGTGCATCAATAATATTGTGGGTGGTTGTTGGTTGCTGCACACGTGGTTGCCCAGATTAAAAGAGTATGGACTGAAGTCGGGGCTCATCAACTATGCAATGTTGCGAACCATCTGGAATGGTTTGGTGATCGTTCCCATGGAAGATGAGTACGCCGAAGTCTGGGAGCTGCTGGATATTTTTCTTGTGGAGTGCTTGTCGCCGGTCGCGGAGAATCAGGTGCCGCCCACTGCTCATTGGATGCGGAAAAAGATTCGCGACGAGCTTGTGCGAATCGGGGCCTACCAAGAATTCGAAGACCCCAACACCGGAAAAGTAGACTTTGATCCGCCGGTAGCCGCTTATGGTGTGGAACTCATCCATACGAACGACCCTTCGGTCACGATGCTGCAAGTAACAATGCCTACCGCCGATGCGTACGAAGCAAGCAATACAATCGCGGCCGATGCAAAAGACGCAAAAATGCGCCTTGACCAGGTAGTGATGAATCGGCTTTGCGGCGAAGAGGCTGCCAGGGAAAACGTGCGGGAAGTGCGGATCTACGGTGTGGGGGAACCTGCCCAGGTGCAAGACTTTGAACTGGTGTATGCAGATGGGCAAGGACAAGTCACGGATTCGCAACGTGAGTCCCTGATGAAAGCGAGGGTTGTGAAATATCGCAGCATCGATGAAGTGGCAGCGATTTGCCGTGAAGACCACGACCCCACCGAAGACCAAACTGCGGTAGCAAGGCTACGCGATGGTACCTGTAAATTTCCCGGATGCAACGTCGATGCCCGATTCTGCGACATTGACCACGTCATTAACTGGGAAGCCGGCGGATGGACCACTCTTTCAAACCTCCAATGTCTGTGCCGTACACACCATAACTTCAAAACAGACCGAAACATTCGTGCGCACAGTGATGTGTACGGCGTCATAACGTGGGAAATGGATGGGATTGAAGTTGCCAGTGTGCCAAACGGGCCCCTAGCTGGAAGTGTCAAGGGGCTGGAGCGGGGCGTCGTCACGCGGCACACCAACGCGAAATACGACGACGAACACTATGCCCAGCCCCCAAGCAGAAACGGGCTAGGCCGATGGGGCCTAACCCTTAGAAAATACCGTGCCAACCAGCGGAAACGGCACATCGAGCAGATGACGCTACGGAAACGGCAACTCCGCGACTACGACGACATCCCACCAGTGGAAGGAGCTGCATAAGAAGTATGAATCTCCACATTGCCGTCAGCAGGGTTGAACGTGACATAGCCGCCCTGGAAATCAACGCGGACAAGGTCACCATCGGCGTATTCCTCGCTGATCGGCAAACCGAGCGGGCCGGAATCGAATCCTTGTTCTGCCCAGGCGTCGCCAATCTTGCCCCACACCGCGTGTGTACCCGCCTCAGGAGAAGACACAATCATGCCATTATCAAAAGGCACGTACTCAACAGCGGAATTACGCTCGCCAACTGGGGTTGCTGTGTGTACGCCGCCGCGCGGTTCGCCGAGGATAGGGCCCAGGGCGTCGACAATCCTGCGCCACGCTGAGGCAAACTTGTCATCGCCAGTACGGTCGAGTAGCGCTTGGATCACCGCGGGCACATCCTTCACCTTCAGCCCCTCAATGACGTCAACATTGCCGTACTTTGCGACGTCGCTGGTGAGGCGCCCCTGCGAAGCTCCAGCGAGCAACGAATCAGGCTGTGGCGATGTGAGAGCAGTGGGCTCAGCTTGCTGAGTGGTGGTAGCGCCAATCGAATCGTACTTACGTTTGGCGATATCGCGGATCGTGTCCATTTTGGCGTAGGCATGCGTGCCTGGACATGCAGTATTTCCGACGTCGCGGTGCGCAAAGATGTTTGGCAATGTTACGGCTTGCCCGTAGCTGTACTTGGAGAAACTGGTGCCTTCCGAATAATGAACATCCTGGCCGGTGGGATCAAAATCACCGACCTTGGCGCGCCAACCAGCAAGTTCGCCCACGGCGTTGATCATGACTGCGGGAGGTTCCACTTGCTCATAATTGCCGAGCATGGAAATCGCCCATGTGTTCTCGTTGAATCCGCCGGCGTGGGCGCCCTGAACAGTTTTGCTTAAACCACCGTAGCGGCCCTCGTAGATGGTGCCATACTTATCGACGAGCGAGTGGTATCCGATGTCGCACCAGCCAAGCTGCTGGGCATGGTATTGGTAAATTCCGCGTACGATACCCGCCGCTTCAGCCTTCGAGTAGTTGTTTGAACCAGCGGTGTGGTGGATGGTAATCGCGTTGGTTTCATCATCGTAAGAGGGGGAGCTGCAGCGAATGCTTTCGTCCGCACGCCAACCTGCTCGGGTGACGACGTTTGGCATGCCATCGCTTTCTGCGGTGAGTGCGATGCCGCCTTCATCAGCTTTTCCATCAATGAACACAGCTTCGATTCCGGCAGGGTCGCTGACATTATGTGCCGCTACCTGGACTTTCTTGGTCGGCTCAAGATAGATTGGTTCAGTTCCCGTGTTTGCGCCGATATTTTCGGATAGGGGTTCGGCGTCATACCAGGGGCCCCAGCTGCCATCTTCCTTTTGTGCGCGGAAGAAGGCGGCGAGATTGCGGTCGCCTTCCCAAGACAGCGCAAAGATGGAAAAAGGTTCTTCGCGGGAGAATTCTTTGACGTTTCGCGGGCCTGCGGTTTGGCCCTGAGCGATAATCGCGGAATCCTCTACGACCACTGTGTCGCCGCCTTCGAAACTAGTGGTATTGATCGCGGCGCTGATGGGGTTTTGGCCTGCGTCTTGGGTGTTTTTAATTCCACCGATGCCATACGCTACGGATACGAGCAGGATTATTGCAAGGATCGCAGCGAGGGCGGGTCGGTGGGAGCCCGCTATTAAGCGGCGGCGTTGCAGCATTTGAAGACACTCCCTGAGATCAAGACAATGTTACGGTTATAAACTCTAGTGACACATGCTATCAGTGTGATTGGTGTTGTAAAAGTGAAGATTGCGGCGTGTCTTGAAGTTCCTGTGTGCGCAGGGAGAATACACGCGATACGCTCAACACATGACCGAACAAAAATATGACTTGATCGTTGTAGGATCCGGGCTCTTTGGGCTCACTGTTGCGGAGCGCGCGGCGTCGCAATTGAACAAGCGAGTGCTGATCCTGGAAAAGCGACACCACCTCGGCGGAAATGCATATTCCGAGGCTGAGCCCACCACGGGGATTGAAATCCACAAGTATGGTGCGCACCTTTTCCACACCTCAAACAAGCGGGTCTGGGACTATGTTCGGCAATTTACGGACTTCACCGGATACCAACACCGAGTGTTTGCAATGCACAAGGGAACCGCATACCAGTTCCCCATGGGGTTGGGGTTGATTAACCAGTTCTTTGGCAAGTACTACAGTCCGGACGACGCCCGCGAGCTCATTCGCCAGCAAACGGACGGGTTGGACCCGGCTCAGGCAGCCAACCTTGAAGAGAAGGCAATTTCGCTCATTGGGCGTCCACTGTATGAGGCGTTCGTAAGAGACTACACAGCCAAGCAATGGCAAACGGATCCCAAGGAATTACCGGCCGGAAACATCACCCGCCTGCCAGTTCGCTACACCTTTGATAACCGGTACTTCAATGACACCTATGAAGGGCTCCCGGTCGATGGCTACGCTGCCTGGCTCGAACGAATGGCCGATCATGAGCTTATTGAAGTGCGGTTAAACACTGACTGGTTTGAAGTACGGGACGAAATTCGCGCAGTGAGTCCTGATGCTCCTGTGGTGTACACCGGTCCATTGGATCGTTACTTCGATTACTCGGAAGGCGCGCTCGGCTGGCGTACCCTCGATTTTGAAACTGAAGTGCTGAATACCGGTGATTTCCAAGGAACATCCGTAATGAACTACAACGATGCGGATGTTCCGTACACCCGCATCCATGAATTCCGGCACTTCCACCCTGAACGTTCCGAGCAATATCCGAACGATAAGACGGTAATCATGAAGGAGTATTCACGCTTCGCTGATGCCGATGATGAGCCCTACTACCCAATCAATACCCCAAGTGACCGCGAGAAACTCCTGAAATACCGCGAACTTGCCGAGGCGGAAACCGCGGAGCAAAAGGTGTATTTCGGCGGGCGTCTAGGTACCTACCAGTATTTGGATATGCACATGGCAATCGCATCTGCACTGAGCATGTTTGACAATAAGCTTTGTGCGGAGCTGGAGGGCTAATAGGAGACATATGTAACAGGTCCAAAGCGTCGTAGGGAGAATGCCGACGCTTGGATTCTGTTTAAGTTCGGAAAATTAGCCCAAGAAAACAGTAGTGCACGTTGTTTTTTAGGAAAATTAATCGGGGGAGATAAGCCTTGTGCAGTCAATATTGGGGGAAAATTGCCGCTAGGGGAATTGTTCATCGTCCTGGCGTGTTGTTAGGGGTAATACCTGCAGTGTAGCGGATATTTGGCGACTCAGCCGGGGGTGTTCAAAGTACCCCATAAAGAGCGAATAGCTGCAGACGAATTGTAATAATGCAGCTATAACTTAGAGGTGTGCACGAGAACTCGTGTTGATTTTAATGGACTCACAGATAAATTCCGGGCGGGGTACGAGATAGTAAGCCTGGAAACAGTGTGGGTCCTTTCGATGCAAGTAACCTACAGAACTGTGAAACGGAACCGTGAATAAACGCACTTCTACTGCATTATTAAATATTATTACTTTCGTTGCTGTGAGCATGCTGCTCGTGGGATTTTATGGTGTGAGGCATTCCCCGGCTGAACACGTGGAGCGCTATCGGTTGGTGAGTAGTGACGGTGTAGCGTCCCCGAGCAAGGAAGCGACGTCGAAAAGCTTGGGGGTGTGTGGTGCAAACCCATGCGTAGCACTGACGTTCGATGACGGGCCGGGGCAGTACACAGCGCAGTTGCTGGAAATCCTGAAGCAGTACGAAACGAAAGCGACGTTTTTTGTGGTCGGTGAGCAAGTGACGCGTAACCCTGGGCTGGCGCGCAAGATTGTGCGGGCAGGGCACCAGATTGGTAACCACACGTGGAACCATCCAGATTTGTCGCAAATGGCGCCGTATGCGATCAAGAGGGAACTCGACGATACGAGCGCGGCGATTAAGCAAGCAACCGGGGCGATGCCAACGATAATGCGGCCGCCCTACGGTGCGTTAAGCCCAACTGCTTCTAGGGAGATTGGGAATGCGGGGATGTCGTCAATTCTGTGGGACGTGGATACCAGGGACTGGGCAGACAGGAACTCAACGATTGTTTGTAACCGTGCCGTGGCGAACACTCAGCCAGGGTCAATCATCCTCATGCATGACATCCACAAGACCAGTGTTGATGCAGTACCTTGTATTGTGAACCAGCTAAGCAAATCGGGATACAAGTTCGTCACAGTAGAAGAATTGCTTGGCAAGACCACGCCTGGCGTCTCATATTTCTCTGGTTCCTAGTGGCCGAACCAAAAACTATTACTTCTCTCATACCCCACCTTCCCGGGTGGCTTAAGCACTTTATAGTTTTGGGAAGACTACGCTGAATGGGTAACCCAACAGAAAGGCTGGAAAAATATGAGCAAAGCGATCGAACAGTTGCAGCGGGTGTTATTACCCAAGCGCGGTGAGCCACATGATGTGCGCATGCTGTATCTGATCGAGTCAGATCGCAATAATGCTCGTGCGAGCTGGAGCGACCGAACAAGTGTCACCATTCCTAGCGGTTGCGAGGTGAGTTTCCAGACCTATTTCAATGCGTTCCCCGCAAGCTATTGGCGTCGATGGTCGCAATTGGATTCTGTGGTGCTGCGCGTGGAGGTCAAGGGCGCTGCCAGGGTTGATGTGTATCGCTCGAAGATTGATGGTGCCCGCATCGGAGTTGAAGGCGGCCTCGTCGAAGACAGCGCAATTGAGTTCGAACTTTCGCTTGCGCCGTTTGAAGATGGCGGTTGGTATTGGTTTGATGTGACAGCGGAGGACGACGCCACGATTACCAGCGCTGGTTGGTTCGCCCCCGCGCATCCGGGCCCACAGGTATTGCCGAACGGTGATGAAGTGGGCCCGTTTGAGGCGAGGGTAACGATCGGTGTTCCCACGTTTAACCGTCCGGCTGATGCAGTGGCTGCTTTGGAGGCCCTGGCCAGTGATCCGGAAGTCGATGCTGTGATCGATGCTGTGATTATGCCGGATCAGGGCACAAAGCATCCCTCGGATGAGCCAAATTATGCCGCTGTCGCCCAACACTTTGATGGACGTTTGTTCGAATTCCGTCAAGGGAACCTGGGTGGCTCCGGCGGCTATTCCCGCATTATGTGGGAGGCATTAGGTGATGGTGAGGCCGGTGCGGCGAAATCTCCATACATTCTTTATATGGACGACGATATCGCAATCGAACCTGACTCCATCCTTCGTGCCCTCCAGGTAGCGCGTTTTGCTAAAACGCCGATGCTTGTTGGTGGGCAGATGCTGAACCTGCAGGAGCGTAGCCACTTGCATTCCATGGGTGAAGTTGTCGATCGCTCCATATTTATGTGGACGCACGCCCCGCACGTGCATTACGATCATGACTTTTCCAAGATGCCGCTGGATTATAAAGGCAAAAAAGACGATAAGCCCAAGGATAAAAACTCCCGTGACCTGCACCGTCGCATCGATGTAGATTACAACGGCTGGTGGATGTGCATGATCCCACGCCTCGTGGCTGAAGAAATCGGCCAGCCGTTGCCACTGTTTATTAAATGGGATGATGCCGAGTATGGTTTGCGTGCCGCCAAGGCTGGTTATCCGACGGCGACCTGGCCAGGCGTGGCCATTTGGCATATGGCGTGGTCTGATAAGGATGATGCCATTGACTGGCAGGCGTACTTCCATCTGCGGAACCGCCTGATTGTTGCGGCAATGTATCACGAAGGCCCAGCGGATGGGATTGTCCGCTCGATGCTCAAGGCCACATTCAAACATTTGTTGTGTTTGGAATACTCCACGGTGATGATCCAAAACGAGGCGATGCGCGACTTCCTCGCCGGACCCGAGCATCTTTTCGAAATCCTGGAGACTTCATTGCCGCGGATCGCGGAGATTCGGAAGCAATACCCGGATGCTGTGGTGTTGCCGAGCGCTTCGGAGTTGCCTAAGGCTACGGGTATTCCCGGCGTGCCCACGAAGGATATTGGTGGTCGTCTCGCGCCGGTGAAGAAGGCGCTGTGGCTGCTCAAGGGGCTGAAGCATTCGCTGAGCAAGGAAAACGCCGCCCACCATACTGCGCCGCAGGCAAACTTAGCTCCGATTGAGGCTCGTTGGTTCAGCCTTTCGCGTGTCGACGGCGCGACCGTCACCACCGCTGATGGGCGCGGCGTTGTGTATCGTCAGCGGGATAGGGAGAAGGCGAAGGCGTTGTTCCAGGAGTCTCGTGCATTGCAACGCGAAGTGAAGGAACGGTTCGCCGAAATGCAACAGCGGTATCGTGCGGCTCATGCCGATTTGGTGAGTCATGAGGCCTGGAGGAAGGTATTTCAGTGACCAAAGGAGATCCATTCCATGAAGGGGAGGTGCTCGTCGCGCTGCAGCGCATCGCTCCGAAAGCGGTATTGCCCATTGCGCGGGGAATGAGTTTTTTCGGTGAGCATGCAGCCGGGTGGCTGGCGTTGGGCCTGGTTGGCGCGGTCGTCGATAAGCGACGGCGTGGTGGTTGGTTGCGTCTGGTTGCTGCAGCATTTGTGAGCCACGCCGCGTCTGTGTTGGTCAAGCGCATTGTGCGGCGGCCACGACCCGACGATGAGCGGATTTCCATTGGGGTTTCCACTCCCAGTAAGCTCAGTTTCCCGAGTTCCCATGCGACCTCGACAAGCGCCGCATTGGTGAGCTTGAGTACGCTGACGAGCTGCCGGATTCCGCTCCTTGGAATTCCGTTGATGATGCTTTCGCGCATGATCCTGGGTGTGCATTACCCCACGGACGTGGCAGCGGGCGCACTGTTGGGTGCGCTAAGCGCGAAACTGTTGCAGGAAAGGCAGAAGTAAATGACCCAGCCGATCGGTTCCGAACCACATACCGAGGGCCTGGACATACATACGAAAAAGAAGCCTCCGAAAAACCTTTTGGATGGCATGGTGAAAGCACTGCGTCCGAAGCAGTGGGTGAAGAATGTGCTCGTGCTTGCCGCACCTGCTGCGGCTGGTAGTTCAGCATTGCTCAACCCAACAACGCTTATCGACGTCGCGATCGCTTTTGCTGTCTTTTGTATGGCCGCGTCTTCTATCTATTTAGTCAATGATGCGCGCGATGTAGAAGCCGATCGGGCTCATCCTACGAAGCGTTTCCGGCCCATTGCTGCTGGTGTGCTACCTGTTGGTATGGCCTATTGCATGGCAGTCGTACTGATTTGCGGAGCGCTTGGATTGTCGTGGATGGCAACGTCTGGCAAAGAGCTGTGCATAGTGGTTGGGATTTACATCGCTTTGCAATTGGGATACTGCTTTGGGTGGAAGCACCAGCCCGTGATTGATATCGCGCTTGTCTCGTCGGGATTTATGTTGCGCGCAATGGCAGGTGGTGTGGCGGCGGGCATCATGCTCTCGCAATGGTTCCTTTTGGTCGCTGCTTTTGGTTCTCTTTTCATGGCCTCAGGAAAACGTTATGCAGAGATTCTGCTAGCTGAACGTTCCGGTGCAAAAATCCGTAAGTCTCTTGAGGGTTACACAGCTCCCTATCTGCGCTTTGTTTGGACGCTGTCGGCTACAGCCGTAGTTATGTCTTATGCTCTCTGGGGTTTTGATATGCACGGGGGTGTTTGGTACCAGGTGTCAATGGTGCCGTTTACCGTGGCAATTCTTCGGTATGCAGCCGATATTGACCGGGGTGACGGGGGTGCCCCTGATGAACTGGCACTTTCAGACCGTACTTTGCAGGCATTAGCCCTGCTATGGGTGGTTTGCATCGTCCTTGCCGTCTATGTAAATCCGGCTTAAGACACCCCGTAAAAACTCTTGCCGCTAGCTTTGTGTGGAATAAGGATGTAACATTTTGAAAAAGCTGGGGCGATAGTCCCAATGTCAATGCGCAATCGAGTACTGGGAAAACCCTACCGAGGAGAACCATGACCATCATGAACCGACTTCGCGCAGTCGGCCGTAGCGCCACCGTAGCCGCTATGGCCGTAGCCGCAGCAGCAGGACTTGTTGTCGCTGGCAGTGGTGTCGCACAAGCCAACCCACGCGAGGCACTTCGTCCTGATGCAACCGGAACCTGTGACTGGGATGCAGCACTGCACTGGGTGCAGCGCTGTGACGTCTGGTCCGAATCAATGGCACGCAACGTGCCTGTTCTGGTGCAGCCCGCGCGAGCAGGTGGTAACGCTGGCCTTTACCTGTTAGACGGTATGCGGGCAGATGATAATTTCACAGGTTGGACCGTATATTCCAACGCACAGCAAGCATATGTAGATTCAAACCTCACATTGGTTATGCCGGTGGGTGGCGCAGGTTCCTTCTACTCTGACTGGGATAATTCCGCAGCGTTTTCCTCTGAGCCAGTCACCTACAAGTGGGAGACATTCTTAACCTCAGAACTGCCTGGTTACCTGCAACAACACTTCGGTGTATCGCCAACCAATAACTCTATTGCTGGTCTTTCCATGGGCGGCACTGCTGCACTGAACCTTGCGGCTCGCCACCCGAACCAATTCCGTCAGGCAATGTCTTTCTCAGGTTACTTGCACACCACTGCTCCCGGTATGCAGACCCTGCTGCGTCTTGCTTTGTTAGAGACCGGTGGCTTTAACCTGAACGCAATGTATGGCAGCATCACCAACCCGCGTCGTTTTGAAAACGACCCATTCCTGAACATGGAAGGGCTGCGTGGCGCCGATGTATACATCTCAGCTGCTACCGGCGCTTGGGGTCCAGAAGATGCGAATCTTCCATTGGATCAGCGCTTTATGGGTGCTGGCCTGGAATTCCTTTCCCGTAGCTCCACATTGGAGTGGGAGAAGCAGGCTCGCTCTATCGGCCTGAACCCAGCGACGCACTACCCAGCAACTGGTGTTCACAACTGGCGTTTGTGGACTGATGAACTGTGGCGTACTCGTGACCGTGTTCTCGATGTGATGAATGCGCGATAAATAACGATCGCTAGGAACCGTGCCTTCGGGCACGGTTTTTTCGTTGTATGGTGAGGAAAGTCTCATTGTGCACTGAACACCTGTTTCACATTAATTAAAATAATTAACGGTGAACACCGTGTGTCACAACTACCACAACTCTCAAGTTGTACTTAAACTAGGGCGCATCGTCTCCAAGTAGTTTTTGAACAAAAGGACATACAACCATGCGTCTTTTCCGCTTTCCTCGCCGAGTACTTCACGTAGTTGCTGTATTAGTGCCCATGGCCCTCATGGTGCCAACACCCATCGCTGCGGCGCAAAGCACTGCTATGAACCCAAGTGACGGGATTACCGGATACTTAGAAGGCGGTGAAGCGCCGCAGAGAACGCCCATCAGAACGGATCATCCGGAGATTTCAGGGCTTCCTAGTGGCGTGGATATTGATCGGGTTGAATGGCTTACAGATCGCAGAATTGCGGTGTTTATTAAGTCTGCAGCCATGCCTGAAAAGCCAATTCAGGTGCAGATACTGCTCGCCAGAGACTGGCATTCCAATAAGGACGCAAAGTTCCCCGAGGTTTGGGCACTTGATGGATTGCGGGCAATAGAAGAAGAGAGTGGCTGGACGCTCTACACCAATATCGAGCAGTATTTTGCCGATAAGAACGTTAACGTCATCCTTCCAGTTGGTGGCGAATCCTCCTTCTACACCGACTGGGAAAAACCTGACAACGGTAAAAACTATAAGTGGGAAACATTCCTCACCCAGGAGCTTCCGGCTGTGTTGCAAAACGGCTATCGTTCGAATGGTCAGCGCGGCATTCTGGGTATTTCAATGGGTGGTACTGCTGCGATGAATATTGCTCAGCACCGTCCGGAAATGTTTAATTTCGTGGGCTCGTTCTCAGGCTATCTCGATACCACCTCTTCAGGAATGCCAGCGATGATCGACGCCGCGCTCAAGGACGGCGGCGGGTATAGCGCTGAAGCTATGTGGGGGCCATACGGTTCACAACGCTGGATTGATAATGATCCAAAGCTTGGGATTGAAGCGCTGAAGGGTAAAACAGTGTATGTCTCCGCAGGTTCTGGCCGTGATGATTACGGCGAGCCAGGTTCTGTAGCGGAGGGGCCAGCGGAAGTATCGGGCATGGGACTTGAAGTCATTTCCCGCATGACCACTCAAACATTCGTTGACCGCGCAAAGAAGGCGAACGTTGATGTCACGGCGATGTTCAGGCCGTCGGGAATTCACAACTGGCCGTATTGGCAGTTTGAACTCACCCAAGCGTGGCCACATATTGCGGATAGCTTGGCCATCGACGAAAAAGACCGCGGCGCGGAATGTACCACCGGCAGTGTCTTCAGCGAGCTCACTCAAGACGGCGCGTATGGTTCATGTTTGAATAACGAATACGACGTCCCGGGCGGCAAGGCCCAGGACTTCCGTCAAGGCCGTGCGTATTGGTCGGAACATACAGGCGCGCACATGCTGATTGGTCGAATCGCGGCGCACTATTCGGAACTTGGTGGCACTGAGTCTTGGCTAGGATTCCCAACAACGGGAGAACTTGCTACCGCAGATGGAGTGGGTCGATTTGTGCACTTCGAACATGGCTCGATCTATTGGACGCCGGAAACCAATGCGCATGCTGTGCCAAAGGACATGATGGAGGCATGGGGTCGTGTTAAGCACGAACAGGGTGCGTTGAAGTACCCAGTTGCTGACCCTGAGGAAATTCAAGGACATGTGGTGCAAAAGTTCCAAGGTGGGTATGTGGTCCGCACTAAGGACAATGATGCATTCACCGTCCAGGGGATTATCGCGCAAAAGTATGGCGAGCTGGAGACCGTGGCATCCAAGCTTGGTGCACCGAAGTCCAACGAGATTCCGGTGGATGGTGGCGCGATGCAGAAGTTTGACAATGGTTACATTTACTGGAGCCCAAGCACCGGTGCGCACGTGGTGATGCAAGGTGATATCTATGAAGCTTGGGGAGCGAAAGGTCATGAGCAGGGCGAGTTTGGTTTCCCAATTTCGGATCAAACCCAGATTCCTGCTGGTGGCGAGATGGTTGAGTTCCAGCATGGAGTGATTAAGCAAGTCAATGGTCGTATCGTTGAGGAGAAGAAGTAGCCATGCGAAGTGCCGTCATCATTATTGCCGCCGCTAGTCTGCTGGTTGCCTGTGGCGGGGCGACCTCGGACGACAGCACTACCAGTCAGGTCACGTCGTTGAGCAAAGCTACAACGCAGAAATCTTCGGCGACCTCCGAGGCGTCGAGTAGCGCCACAAAGAGTGAGCCGACCGTGCAAGATCGCCCCGCCCAGGAAATTTCTTCGCTGCCGGAAATCACGCCTGAACGCTCGGGCGAGGATGTGGATTATCTGAAAGATCTGGAAGGCAAAGATATCAAAGTTGAAGGTATCGAGGACCAGCTGATTGCCGCCGCAACGGAGGTGTGTCGCGCCAACGAACTCGGTCAGCAAAGTTTCACTGTCGACGCCGTGGCCGGCCAGCTCATCGAGCAGGGTAGAAGCAGTGAGTCGCCTGAAAAGCTTGCGCAATTAATTGCGGATGCCGCGAAAACAGCGTACTGCTAGAGCTCATGAAGAAGGTCCTAACTACCATCGTTGCGTTAGTTATTCTTGTAATACTTACGCTCATGTTGGTTCGCTACTTGGTGGATCGGCCCATCACCGAACCACCGGCACCCCAACCGCCCACTCCAACGCAACCTGATTGGTGTCCGGACGTTGAGGTGATCGCAGCACCCGGCACGTGGGAATCGAGTGCTACTGACGACCCGATCAACCCGATGGCGAACCCAACATCGTTCATGTTGACGGTGACAAGACCGCTGCAAGAACGGTTCTCCCCGGATGATGTGAAAGTATGGACCCTCCCATACACTGCGCAGTTCCGAAATGTGCATGCAATGCATGAATTAAGCTACGACGCATCCCGCTCTGAAGGAGACGCGCGTGTGCAGGAGGAAATGCGGAAGACGCACTCGGAATGTCCACTGACTGATTTTATTTTGATTGGGTTTTCTCAGGGGGCGGTCATTCTCGGTGATATTGCATCGGTGATTGGAACAGGTGCAACTACGGACATTGTTCCCGCAGAGCGTATACGTGGTGTGGCGCTGGTGGCGGATGGGCGTCGAGAAGCTGCATATGGGCAGCACATTGGCAACCCCGTCGTTGGCGTAGGTGCGGAAGTTGCGCTGCGGCCGGTGAACATTTTGATTCAGCCAATCGTTCCGGAAGCGACGATGCGCGGAACCCGTCCGGGCGGATTTGGGTCGATCAACGATAGAACCGTTGAGATCTGCGCGCCGGATGATCATATTTGTGACGCACCGTTAAACGTATTAAATGCGTTAGAGCGGGCGGAGGCACTCATCGCAGCAAATGGTATACACGCGCAGTATGCAACAAATCCTAATGTTATACCTGGTACAACCACTTCCGTGTGGCTCACAGATTGGGCTACAGATTTAATCAACAAATAAGCGAATTCCCTTGTATGTTCACTAGGGAAAGCATTAGACTTCACTAAGTATCGAAAAATCACTTAGGAGTACCATGGATCTTCACGCCGTTATTGGTCAATTCTTCAATGAAAAAGGCCAAATAACCCTCCCGCCCCAAATGACAGTTGCGGGACTTTGTGAAACCCTCTATCAAGCTGAGGCAATGCAGGGAGGCGGCGACCGGGTCTGCATGCGTTTCTGGGACTACTCCCAAGACCGCAACGGCGTGCAGGTTGAATACACCCGCACAATGGTGAATACCCGCATTAAGGCAGTAGCTGCCCGCCTGCAGCAGGTGGGAACCATCGGAGATCGTGTAGCTATTCTCGCTGGCAACAGCCCCGAATACCTGTTTGGGTTTATTGGAGCACTGTACGCAGGCATGGTTCCCGTGCCGTTGTACGATCCCAACGAGCCTGGTCACACCGACCACTTGAAGGCTGTAATCGGCGACTGCAAGCCGAAGATTGTGTTGACCCACACCCCGGCTGCCGCCTCCGTGCGCGGCCACTTTGCCGAGGTGCCATCGGCAGAGCGTCCCCGTATTTTGTCGGTAGATTCCCTGCCTGACTCCTTGGCGGAATCCTGGGCGAACCCGATGACACTGCCGGAAGTTCAGGCAATGATGGCGCAATCAACCCAGGCTCCGCTGGACATGGTTGCGTTCCTGCAGTACACCTCTGGTTCCACCCGTGTGCCAGCTGGCGTGGTGCTGACCAACCGGTCAATCATGACAAACGTGCTGCAGATCTTTACCGCAGCACAGTTGAAGACCCCGTTGCGCCTGGTCACCTGGCTGCCGCTGCACCACGATATGGGTATTATCCTCGGTGCGTTTGTGACGGTGCTTGGCCTGGAAATGGAGATGATGACTCCGCGCGACTTTATCCAGCAGCCATCCCGTTGGGTCAAGCAACTGAATAACAATGGTTCCCCAGCACATGTGTACACGGTGGTTCCAAACTTCGCCCTGGAATTGGCAGTTCGCTACGGCAAGCCAGCCGAAGGCGAAGAGCTGGATCTTTCCACGATTGATGGTTTGATCATTGGTTCCGAGCCGGTGACCCCGAAGGCTGTGAACCAGTTCTTTGATGAATTCTCTAAGTATGGGCTGGAGCGCTCTGTGATGCGCCCATCCTATGGTTTGGCAGAAGCTTCGCTGCTGGTTACCACGCCACAACGTCCGGAGCGTCCGCTGATCACCTATGTGGATCGCAACAAGTTGAGCGAAGGCGTTGCCGAAATCGTGAACGAAGGCGACGAAAACGCAGTGCCGTTGATGTCCAATGGTTCTGTGGTGCGTCCGCAGGCCTTGGTTGTTGTTGATCCGGAAACCCGCACCGAATTGGCAGACGGCCAGGTTGGTGAATTCTGGGCTCACGGTGAAAACATGGCGTTGGGCTACCTTGATCGTCCAGAGGAAACTGCAGCTACCTTCCACAACACGCTGATTGCGCGGTTGCCGGAGAACTCTCGCGCAGAGGGCTTCCCGGATGATAACCGCTGGATGGCTACCGGTGACCTTGGCGTCATTATCGATGGTGAGGTATACATCACAGGTCGCTTGAAGGACCTGATTGTGGTGGCTGGCCGCAACCACTACCCGCAAGATATCGAATACACAGTCGATCATGCTACGGACCATTTGGAGCCGGCCGCGATCGCTGCGTTCGCCATTGACGGCGACGATGTGGAAAAGCTTGTGATTTTCGCAGAGCGTGACCGCCACAAGGATGCTTCCGGCGACGCAGCTGCAATTGAAGCGATTCGTGCCGCAGTGTCCAAGCACCACGGTGTTGTTCCACACGACATTCGAATTGTTGAACTGGACCAAATTCCACGCAGTTCCTCTGGCAAGATTGCTCGCCGGGTATGCAAGAACGCCTACCTCGCTGAACAATAAGCCGTTATGAATTAGGGACCAGCCCATGGCAAGTTGCTGTGGGCTGGTTTTTTGTGTTGAGGTACTGAAAACATTCAGGCGGGTTTTGGGTTTCATATAATTGAGACCGTAACGATGGGGGATTTCCGCATTGACGTGGAAAATATCGCGCCCCATTTTCTTAGGTCATTTAAGGCTTTGTAACAGTGTATCGTGGGGAAACGATAAATTTGTAGACGCCGCAAGCCTAAAAACATGCCAGGTTGCGGTATCTTACCTTTAGGTTTGAACTTACCTAGGGCGACAGTTTCTCGCTTTCAACGGCGGGTAACGTTGTTGGTTTAGAACTTATTCATAGAATTTGCAAAGGTGTTGTGATGGATCAACGTCAAATGACTGTGGCGGAGCTCAAAGCTTGGCTGCGGGCATGGGTGGTTACCACTACGGGTCTGCCCGAAGAGGAGATCGCCGACGATAAACCAATGGAAGCATTTGGGTTATCGTCTAGAGACGT
This sequence comes from Corynebacterium sp., assembly GCA_030528295.1. Classification (GTDB taxonomy): domain Bacteria; phylum Actinomycetota; class Actinomycetes; order Mycobacteriales; family Mycobacteriaceae; genus Corynebacterium. The sequence goes on along the minus strand of JAUMZC010000006.1, from coordinate 364 downwards.
TGTAGTCCTTTCCGGCGAGTTGGAGAACCTTCTCCAGGTCCAATTAGATGCCACTATTGCTTACGAGTATCCATCAATTGCAGCATTAAGTCGGCGGCTGATCGAGGGTCCTTCGAAAGAATCCAAAAAGATTGAGCGCCCGGAATTTACCAAGATTTCAGCTACGCCCGGCACGCACGATATTGCAATTATCGGAATGGCAGCACGCTATCCAAAAGCGCCCAACCTTAAGGAAATGTGGGAACTTTTAGTTACCGGCCGTGATGGTATTACGGAATTGCCGGAAGGCCGTTGGTCGGAATACTCCGGCGATGACGTCATGAGTGCGAAAATGGCGTCCGTCCCCACGGTTGGTGGTTATTTA
>JAUMZC010000120.1 GCA_030528295.1 Corynebacterium sp. | reverse complement strand
CCCCCAAACTACCCCCATTTTGGCACCTCACACACAAAAAATTTGACACGCTCCGTTGGGGACTGGTTCCGGCAGTCACAAATTGGCTGCGGATACTACCTCGGACAGTCTGGTGCCTGGGCCTAAGCTACCGAAATGACTACTCCACGACTAGCTCGCAATCCACGTAACTTGCTATACCAACGCGTAGCTCTTGCGAAGCAAGTAGAAACGATGATCGCTGACTACCCTCTCTCTGGGGATATGATGAGTGAGCCAGGAGTCGGATCCGGACCGTTGCGAAAATACTCCTAACCGTCGGTGATTGTTCGGATCGCCTGGACGCCGTTCACTTGGCTTCCGAAGACTACTACCAGCGTAAACCTTCTGAAGGTAAACCTTACAACGCCACCGTAATGTGCCTAGCATGCCGACGATGCGACATCATATAGGCAATGTTCACCGACAAAGAGTTCTTCCGAAAAATGCCACCCCAATACCCCAGATAGGCAACTACCTAAAACAAGGCACCTTGAACAGGTCGCCCAACCACGCCCAACACCCCCCAACCCAATACAATAATCAGCACTCAAAACCGGCCATTAGTCGACGAACAAAGCAGGGACACCCTAAGACCATGGGACAAGTTTTGATATCAAACATGGAGTGCTTGGGTCATGTGGTTATCGTGCATGAAAACTTGCCATTTTTGTTTTGCAGATTCATGACGTTTCAAACCTTCAAAAGCTTTTGTTGCGCCTGGCGACTTTTGGAAAAGGTTCGCTTCCTAAAAGCAAAAGAGCTAACTAATATACTTACCAAACCTGCAGCACCCAACCGGGTGATAAATATCACAATTCGACAACTTTGGTGGACAGAAGTTCATGGTTTGGTAGACTATGATGTAGGTCACCCACTGGAGCCGACAGCCGTAACTCCAGATAAGTCTTGGTCTTATCGCCAAAATGCTTCACATTCAGTTAAGGAGGTTGCATGAAACAGGCCGGCTCGCAAGTTTTCTCTCTGAGCATATATTTTTTCGCTGCAGAAGATGTGATAGTAAAATTAGGTAACGAAATTGCTTCCATTCTAGACTATCGAGAGCGATGGATGATCGCTGAATCAGAACGTTATATTGCAGACGATCTCAGGAAACAGTGGAAATATGAAAACCCGTCCAAAGCAATCTCGAATGAAGTCTCGCGACAAATTACGTTTAATTTTCCGTCTGCCAAACTCTCGCAAGCAGCAACAGAGACCGCCAGAGAGTATCTTGAGGGCCTTGAGTCAAACGTTAGCCATAGCATAATCGTGTGGTTGACAGTTACCGACGTTAACTAAAGGAGACATCAATGTCGATTTTATCGATTTCCCGCCGACTGCCACTTTTTGTCGCACTAGCAATTGCTGTGAGCTTGTTTGCGCCATGCAATCCTCTTGCTTCGGCGCAGGTTGGCAACAATGACCATGTGGTGGCACAAGGTGCAGAGACGAATCGCCACGGTGTGTATAGAGCTACATGTCACTTGGTTAGAATTCGTGATAATAATGTTGTTGGCTATGTGACTGGGCAAGGCCGCACGAGAAGTGCTGCACTCGCTGATGCGAACTCAAGTGTGCCACCTGGGCATTACAAGCGGCACTGCCAAGTTGTTGTAACCAGTAGCGGTAGTTTTTCTATTGAAGAGACTGAGTGAAGGAGGCTAAGTTAATCTCAAAAATGATCGGTTGAAAAACAGTCTCGCTGAAGTTTAATTGCTTCGATGAAGGTTATTCAGAGATGCTGTAATAGAACATGGGTTATTCACCGTGTCTAACATTGCGTGTTGGCACACCACAATACCGAGGTGTGCCAACACGCATAAGGAAGCCTTTAGCGAGAAATGAAAGTGAAAAATTAACCAACCGCCAAAGACTTCAATGGTCTTCGTTACCACAGGAATTAGCAACCAGCAATTTGGTCACCTGGACGAGCATGTTCAAGCTTTGTACGGACACAACATCGTTACCTATGATTGCCGTTGTATTCATTCACCCGCACCAGCGTGGTCATCATGTTGATGTACTTACGGTTAAACTCCGCCAACAAGCAATTGCCGAGATTAACAATGTCAGCCGATGCGCCGTCAGCCGTCTGATCCGAGTATCTGTGTGCTAAACTTAACCATTTAATTCCTAACGCTGACGACGTCTACACCGAGCAGAAATGAACATTTAGGTTGCTTGCAATTTCTATTATGAGAGTTTTGCTCCACCATGCCAAACGTCAGCACGCCGAAGACGAAAAGCAGGGTTCTATTTCCCGCTGCGCCAACTGATAATGGTGAGCACCACCAAGACCAGTGCCAGGGCGGCGGGCCACACCGCGGGTTCGGGGGCGAAGAGGTTGAGTGTGGCTTGGACAACAGACACCACCGCGAAGAAGGACAAAAAGCCCGTGATGGTGTCACGTTGCAGTCGCCTCCTTGTTTCGCGGGTGGGGTCGTTGTCATCATGATGCATGCGGTAAGTGTAGCAACTACGCCTTCACGCCACCGGCGGTGAGACCTGCCACGATGCGGCGTTGGAAGACCAACACCATGATCACCAGCGGGATGGTCACCAAGGAGCCCGCGGCCATAATCGAAGCGTAGGGGAATTCGAAGGAGCTGGGCCCAGAGAACCGGGCGATGGCCACCGTCACGGGTTCGGTCGCCGTGGAAGACAGCTGCTTGGCCAGCATGAATTCGTTCCAGGTGGCAATGAAGGCCAAGATTGCTGTGGTGAATAAGGCGGGGGCGGCGAGTGGCAGCAGCACGAGGCGGAAAGCCTGGCCGCGGGTCGCGCCGTCGACACGCGCTGCTTCCTCGAGTTCCCAGGGGAGTTGTCGGAAAAAGGACACCAACGTGTAAATGGTGAGTGGCAACGCGAAGGAAATATTGGGGATGATTAAAGCGCGGTAGGTGCCAATCCAGCCGAGGTCGCCAAACAGCTGGAACAGCGGTGTGACCAGCGCAATGCCCGGAAACATCGAAGCGCCAAGCACAATGCCGGTAACAAAACCCTTACCCCGGAAATCCAAACGCGCCAACGCATAGGCCGTAAACACACCAACCGTCACAGCCAACAATGTGGTCAACGCACCCACTAACAGCGAGTTGCCGATCGCGCGAAGGAAATTATTGCCCTCAGCGGTGGACAGGGCGTCGACAAAGTTTTCGAACGTGATGTGGGTTGGCCAGGGGGTGGTATCAAACGTGTACTTTTTATCGCGAAGGGCGGTGACCAGCATCCAATAAAACGGCGCCAACCCCCAAACCAAAATCAGCACAACGCCAACGTATGTGCGTACGGTTTTCATCACTGACCTCCTCCAGTCCGGGCAGCTTCCTTCCGGGCGGCGCGGCCGGAGACATCAGCACCAAAGAATCTGATCATAATAAACGCCACTGTGAAAATAAGCAGGAACACCAAGGTGGATAACGCGGACGCAGAATTGAAATGGTTCTGGCGCATATCCTCAACCACCAATTGCGAAATCGTGGCGGTGGGGGAGTTCGACGAACTAGAAATCATAATGACCGGCAGGTCGTACATACGCAGTGCATCTAGGGAACGGAACAGCACGGCAACCATCAGGGCAGGTTTAATCAGGGGCATGGTGATGCGGGTGAAAATCTGCCAGCGGGAGGCGCCGTCAACCCGGGCTGCCTCGTAGAGTTCATTGGGGATCATCTGCAGCCCGGCCAGGATCAGGAGTGCCATAAACGGGGTGGTTTTCCAAACGTCGGCAATAATTACGGCGACGCGGGCGGCCCACGGATCCGTAGTCCAGTGAATATCCGTACCAAGCATTGAATTCACAATCCCGCGGTTGGCAAAAATAAACTGCCATAGCTTTGCCGTCACAGCCGTTGGAATTGCCCACGGGATCAGCACGGCGGCGCGCAGGAACGCACGGCCTCTGAATTCCTTATTCATCACCATGGCCATCCATAGGCCAAGAATTGTTTCCAGTGCAACCGTGACGATGGCAAAAAACAGGGTGATGCGCACGGCCGGCCAAAAGTCCGTGGCAAGGACACCTGGTGGGCAGGTACCGATCGTGCCGTCGGCGGACATACATCGTTGGCTCAACCAGTACCAATAGTGCTCGAAACCAGCAAACCCCCCTTCGACGAATATGCCGGTTGTGGGGTCGAGGTGTTTATCAGCCTGGAAAGAAAGCCAAATGGCACGCAAAATTGGGTAGCCGATAACAATGGACAGCACCACCAATGTGGGGGCAATTAAGAGTATTACTGCGCGGGTTGGTCGTTTGGACACAGTGCTCCTCGCGGGAAATCGAAAAATTGCGGTTTATATGATCAGCCCAGGTAGCTGCATGGTTGACAACGGTTGAAAAAGGGGAGAGCGGTTGAGGCTCTCCCCTTTATTATCAGGCTTTTACAAAATTATTGCCCTGCGTTTGAGATTGCGGCCTTCATGTCTGCGGCTGCATCATCAACACTCTTGTCAGCGGTGAGCGCGGCGTAAGAGTTGTCTTGGATGGCCTTGGAGATCGCTGGGTAGAACGGGCTGACCGGACGTGGTGCAGCGTTTTCCAGCGAGGTCTTCAGCGCCGGGAGGTATGGATACTTCTGTACCAGGGATTCGTCTTCATAGATGGAGGCGAGTACTGGTGGGAAGGAGGCATCAGCGAAGGAGGTTTGGTTTTCTTCGTTGATAATGAACTCAATAAAATCGCGGGCAGTTGCCTTCGCCTTGGAGTTGACATTGATGCCGTTGTTATAGCCACCGAGGGTGGAAACGCCAACACCATCCTTAGCAACCAGCGGCTGGACTTCGAACTTGCCAGCTACTGCGGAATTGGATTCCCCGGCGTTATCGAACATGTAAGGCCAGTTGATAGCGTAGGCGGTTTCACCAGCTACGAAGGCGTTGTTGGTTTCTTCTTCGGTCGCGCCAGTGGAGTTCTTGGCAATCACGCCATTCTTGTAGGCATCAACAAGGGCCTGCATGCCAGCCTTGGCTTCAGGGGAATCGACGGCAGGGGTCTTGCCGTCATCCTCAACCACGTGGCCGCCCCAGCCTTCGATAAAGCCAACTGTGTTCACGGTCAGGCCTTCGTACTGCTTGAGCTGCAGGGTCAGGCACTCTTTGTTTTCGGGAAGTTCTTTACAAGATTCCTCAAGATCCGCAAAGGTTTCCGGAGCGTTTGGAGCGAGTTCGGTGTTGCGGAACAGCAACTGCCCATTGGTGTTTTGCGGTACCGCGTAGAGGGTGCCGTTGTAGGTGGCGGACTCGACGGTTGGTTTGAGGAGCTTAGAGGTGTCAACCGCCAGATCGCCGGTCAGTGGAGCCAACCATTGGTTCGCTGCAAAGTCAGCGGTCCAGATGACATCTAGGGCCATCACGTCATAATCCGTGCTCTTTGCCTGCAAAGATTGAATCAACGTTTCACGCTGATCATCAGCCTCACCTGCGAGTTCTTTCAGCGTGACCTGCTCATCTGCGTGTTCGTTATTCCACTTCTCGATGATCGGCTTCAGCTTATCGGTATCGTTCTTACCCATTGCAAATGTAATGGGGCCACGATCGCCGGACGCTTCGCCGGCGGCGGAGGAGCTGCTGGATGTGCCAGTACCACCAGTATCGCCGGAGCTACAACCAGCGAATAGGGCGGCGGAGGCAAGCAGGGAAATCGTTGCCGCTGCAATGCGCTTCATAGGAATACTTCCTTCTCGTTTGGTTTTTCTGACGCAATCGACAGAAGAAATTCACGTTCCCCACCAATGTAGTAACCCGAGTCACCCCCATGGCTGAGATGTGGGCTATTTAACCCAACTCGGGGGTGGATTGTGCAATTCTTTTAGGGTGCTAAGAATGTAGCGAGAGGGTGACCCGCTCAGCCTTGGCAATATCGGCGAGGCGCGCGGCGTCGGCAAGCCCCGTGACAATCACGGCGGACCCTCCCGCGGCGAGCGGTTCTAGCACCTGAGCAGCAAAACTAGCGCCATCGTGCCAGCCCGTGCTCAGGGTACGCGCGCGGGGAGGAAGGGCCGTGGTGACCAGATCGGGCAGGGCCGGAGTAGGGGTATCAAACACATCGCCATAAAGACGCACGGTCGGTCCGAAATCAATAAGACCGGGGGGAACCTCACCACCCGTTTCGACGACCCCGCGGCCAAACGGGTCATCAGTGACAAGGGCAATCCAGCCATCCAGATCATCCAGGCGGTCCGGGGACGTAAACAACACATCGCCCTCGCCTTCAAAGAGGGGTTCAACGCCAGCGGCTAATGCGCCGAGCACCAGGGCAACAGTCTGCCAACCAGCGGGAAGATCAATGCGGATCGTGTCGCCGGGGACAAGGTCGAATTCCTCCACCAGCATGTTCGCCACCTTGGCCGCCCAGTTGTCCAACGTGATTGCCGAAAAATCAAGCCGCGCGCCGTTCGACTCGTTATATACCGTCAACCTCGGCGTGGTGGGCTGGTCCTCTAAAAGGTGGCGTAGCAATTCCATGCGGCCCAGCGTAGGCGAAGACGTTAACTAATTCACACGCCTGCTTTGCGACGTCGTGGTTAGTGCACTGTTGTACGTGGTTGCTGCGTGGGAAAAGTGCGGTGGGTCACAGGGGTGGGGATGTGTTGTGGGCTGTTGTCACAGATTCCATAAAATCCGGCGAAAAAATGGAATTTGTGACAGGAAATTAGATTGTATACAAGCATTCACCAGGCATCTGTCACACTTTCCATAAAAATCGTGAATTTTATGGAATCTGCGACGAAAACCGGCCTTTTTTGTCACAAATTCCATAAATTTTGCCGAAAAAATGGAATCTGAGACAGATCG
>JAUMZC010000119.1 GCA_030528295.1 Corynebacterium sp. | reverse complement strand
CGCACCATAACGCCCGTGCGGTTCCGCACCCGGGGTGGCCACAACAAGCTGCGGGACGTCATCAATCGAATCGACTATATGTGCACCCCCTGAGGTGACGATCCGCACGTTGGGAAATGCACGACCAAGTTCTTCTGCGGTGCGCCCTGAACCAAGCACTACCGCCCGGAGTTTTGTAGAACCGCATTCACCGCAGCGATGTTTCGTATCGGGGCGGCCACACCATGCGCATGTTGGCACTGATGCCTCACCGCCCGAGGGTAAACCCACAGGTCCATTGCAGTGTCTACACCTAGCTGGAGCCCCGCAAATTCGGCAAGCCAGTGTTGGAACATATCCCTTTCGTGGGACTTGCACCAGCACAGGCGCCCCTTGCGCGAAGGACTTTCGGACCGCATCAAACGCAGTACTTGGCAACCGCACCGATCCTGCTCGTGGGTCACGCTGCAGTGCATAATGCGAGTCCGCCGCCGCACGGATATGTGGCATACGTGTGCGAATAACCTCGCGCGGCGCAACAAGATTATGCATCCAGCCCCGCTCCACCATCAGTTGGGTTTCTGCGGTCCGCGTATGACCACCAATGATGAGTGCGCATTCTTCTTTCGCGCTTCGTGTGGTGAGTACTTCTCGGGCATGGACATACGGGGCACGAGGATCGCACAGGGCATCATCACCATCGAACAGAATTACAGCTAAACGTAAATTCCGTACCGGCGCGAACGCGGCACTCCGAGTCCCGATCACCAACCTGCCCTGACCGTGCAGCACAGAAAGAAACCTGCGGTATCGGCCCTGCGGGCCCAGCGACGAACCCAGCGTGGTAATTTGTTTCGCCGCAACCCATTGCTTACATGCGGCTTCGAGTCGGTCTACATCACGCTGGTCAGGCACCACAATCAGTGCCCCACCGCCGTCGATTACCACCTTGACCGCCAATGCCGCTACTGCTGCTGCCCAGTCTTCGCCGGGTGCAATCTGCCATGCCGCACGCGCCTTCGCCCCGCCCAACACTGCATCCACAAACGACTCCCCGTAGGCATACGAAGACCATTGGGAAAGATCTGGTTCTTCGGCATCCCCAAGTTGTTCCCACGGGGTCGTAGTATCAGCGTTTTCAGCCTGCGCATGCCGGGCTGGTATCGCCGCCCGGATCAGATCACTGCGCACCCCCGCATATCTATCGCACAAAGATTCAACAAGTTCGCGGATTCGAAGCGGGTACACAACTTCAGGCGATACCACGCGTTCAATCCATGATAGCCGCCCTTGGTGTTCTGACCTCGCCGTTCGCGTGATCACCAAAGCGTCAACCAGCCTGCCGGCGAATCGAACCCGCACCCGCACACCAGGTTGCACATCTTGATGCTGCTTCGAATCAACCTGATAATCAAACAAACGGTCAAGATGCGGCAGTCCCAGTAACGGCAGTACGCGCGCAACCGGCACTTCAGGAGCAGGAATGCGCGCAGTAGCCATATTGCCGCAGTTTACAAGGTTTGCCGCGGCGTCGATGAGCTGCGGTCATTTCCGCAGGTAAGGGTTGTGATGTCGCGCAATAGCCGTGGACAACAACACCACCACAATGCTTGCCGACGCCACCAACCCAAGGAGCCCTTTTTGGTCCACCACCGCAATCAATACAGAAAACCCGATGACGCCGAACGTTAGCAACACCGCGGAAAGAAGTTTCCGCGCCACGGGGTTATCGATACGTCCAAGTAAAAATGGAAACAGCGCCAAAAATGAAAATAATGGCATGACCAGTGGAAGTAACACGAGGGTTCCTCCAAGCGTGATGTAGGTTGCCGTTGCTGAAGGCACTCATTGTGAACTGCCACAGCAACTACGCTAGCAATATCTCGTAGATATTTCTATGAATGTTTGCACATCAATAGGTTAATGCTCTAGCGCCCCTATCCGAGCACTTGTTCAATCGCTGCTTCGATAATGTCCAAACCTTCCACCAATTCAGCCTCTTGAATATTCAACGGCGGAACCACATGCATGCGGTTGAAGTGGGTAAACGGCCACAGACCACGCTCTTTACACGCGGCAGCTAGCGCCAACATCGGCGCATTTTCCTCAGCACTTGGATTAAATGGCACCAACGGCTCGCGCGTAGCCTTATCTTTGACGAACTCAATAGCCCAGAACATGCCGATTCCACGCACTTCACCCACGCAATCAAACTTGTTGGCGAGCGCTTCGAGCCGTGGTCGGATAATCCGCTCCGCCAGATCATTCACGTGAGCGAACGTTTGTTCCTCTTCAAAAATCTTCAAGGTTTCAACACCCGGCGCACACGCGAGTGGGTGCCCAGAATACGTCAGACCACCTGGGAACGCCCGCGTGGCAAACGAAGCGCGAATCGCATGGGACATCACCACGCCACCCAACGGCACGTACCCCGAGTTCACGCCTTTCGCAAAGGTGATCAAATCTGGTGTTACATCAAAGTTTTGATACGCAAAGAACGCCCCGGTTCGTCCGAATCCAGCCATCACTTCATCGGCGATATACATAATGCCGTGGGCGTCACACAATTTGCGGACACCTTGTAAATACCCTGGCGGAGGAACCAAAATTCCGTTCGTACCCACAACGCTTTCGATAATGATTGCGGCAATGGTTCCCGGGCCTTCCAGCAGAATTTGCTCCTCAAGGTGCCGTAATGCGCGCTCGGTTTCTTCCTCGGGTGTGCTCGCGTAGAACATGCTGCGATACAAATACGGCCCGAAAAAGTGTACGACGGAAGTGTCGCTGGGTTCATTGGCCCACCGCCGCGGGTCACCCGTGAGGCTGATCGCCGTCGCCGTGGCACCGTGATAGGAGCGGTACATGGACATTACTTTTCGACGTCCCGTATGCAACCGTGCCATCCGCACTGCATGCTCAACGGCATCAGTGCCGCCATTGGTGAAAAACACATTGGCAAAATGATCACTACCTGCGGCCTCAACGATTCCTTGGGCCAGCTTGGAGCGCGTTTCCTCCGCAAAACTTGGGGCCACGGTGGCAAGACGATCAGCTTGGTCTTTGATCGCCTGGACCAACCGGGGATGCTGGTGACCCAAATTCAAATTCACCAATTGGGAGGTGAAATCAAGGTATTTATTGCCATCGTAATCCCAGAAATAACTGCCTTCTCCTGACTGCACTGGCAGTGGTGCGATGAGATCCTGGGCCGACCATGAATGAAATACATATGACCGGTCCAGGTCTTTGATATCCGCATTGGTTGTCATATTGTCCAACTTTCTCAACAGTTAGTGCGTGGGGAAGCCCAGATTGATTTGGGATTCGTCTGGCAGTGGCCACCTGCTGGTCACGACTTTCCGCCGAGTGTAGAAGTTGAACGACTCCGGCCCGTACATGTGTGTATCCCCAAACAGTGAGTTTTTCCAGCCACCAAACGAAAACGCGCCGATTGGCACCGGAATCGGAACGTTAATTCCAACCATGCCAACCTCAATCGCAAACTCGAATTCGCGTGCGGTACGACCATCTCGCGTGAAAATCGCCGTGCCGTTGGCGTATTGGTTTGCATTGATCATTGCGACCGCTTCATCATAAGAATCCACTCGCACAACGCACAATACCGGGCCGAAAATTTCTTCGTCATAGCACGGCATTCCGGGGCGCACATGGTCAATAATTGACGGACCAATAAAAAACCCGTGGGAGCTGCCGAAGTCCCAAGTGCGTCCATCGACCAGCAATGTGCCGCCGTGTTGTTCAGCTTCCGCAACGAACTTGGTGATCCGATTCAAGGAATCCTTGGTAATCACCGGCCCCATTTCAGCTTCTGGATCGTCGAATGCACCCACCTTCAACTTATTGGTGCGGGACACGATTTTTTCTACCAACTCGTCCGCGATCGACCCCACTGCAACCACCACCGAGATTGCCATACACCGCTCCCCTGCAGAACCGTAACCTGCGGAAACAGCCGCATCAGCCGCGGCGTCGAGATCCGCATCTGGCATCACAACCATATGGTTTTTCGCCCCGCCAAGTGCTTGCACTCGCTTTCCTTGCGCTGCGGCGCGCGTATAAATCGCCCGGGCGACAGGCGTGGAACCAACAAAACTCACCGCCCGAATTCGCGGCGAATCCAATAGCTGATCCACAGTTCCCTTATCGCCATGCACAACATTGAGCACACCCGGCGGTAATCCGGCCTCTAAAAACGCCTGTGCAATCCAGTTTGCTGCCGAAGGGTCGCGTTCACTCGGCTTTAAAATCACCGTGTTACCTGCAGCAATGGCTGTTGTAATCATCCACAGCGGCACCATTGCCGGAAAATTAAATGGGGTGATGCAAGCAACCACACCAAGTGGCTGACGTTTCTGATACACATCAATTCCCGAAGCCGCCTGTTCGAGGAGTTCACCTTTCATATGGTGTACCAGCCCAGCACAAAACTCCACGTTTTCCAGGCCGCGAATGATTTCCCCCGCAGCATCAGACAACACCTTGCCGTGCTCACGAGAAATAATTGCTGCGAGTTCATCGGACCGTGCGGTGATAATTTCCCGAAGGCGGAACATAATATTGGCGCGTTTTGCCATCCCGGTGGCACGCCAGGCAGGAAACACAGCCTCCGCGGCGTCGATAGCTTTTTCGAGTGTGCTTTCGCTGGCGAATCCGACACGACCCAATTCTTCCCCCGTGGAAGGATTCATAACAACACCGTAGCGGGCGGAATCATCAACTTCCGCTCCCCCAATCAGATGCGACACGAGCATGCGGCAACCTCCTTGGCTGTAGTGGTTCTTCGTTGTCCATGCTAAGCCGGGCCAATCGGCAACCATAGCCTCGTTGTGTCGCTCAACGCAGCGAAAGTGGACATTGTGTCAACCGTTCACGTTGGTAGTCTGGGACTCAGCAGGAGTTCTACGACTCGAAAGGATGGATCGGTGACTTCGAATTCGGCGAACGATGCTTGGCAATACGGCCACTACCTCACCATTCGTGACGTGCTGGAATCGCCCACGTTGGCACATGCACGCGTGGAAACATTCTGCCCACCCGAGGCGCTCGACCGCCCAGTACGGTGGGTGCATGTTGCCGACGCCCTGCGCGCCGGCGCCCTCTTACAAGGCAGCGAGTTACTGCTCACCACCGGAATTGCCTGGAGCGAACGTGCAGACGAACGCATCGCGATGATTGCCACATTCGCGCAACGATCCGTCAGCGCATTGGTGCTCGAACTCGGATCTCATTGGAGACAAGTTCCCGCCGATGTGGTCAAAGCGTGCAAGCATTATGACATTCCACTAATCGCCATTCACGATGAAGTGAAATATGTGGAGCTGACTGAATACATCCACACACTGCTGTTAGAACACAAAGTCCGGCAGGTCACCGCAATCCACGAAGTAACAGAGTCGTTTACCTCGCTCATGGTCAACGGCGCACCAACAACACAAATCCTGGCACATGCCAGCAGGTTATTGCAGTGCCCTGTGGTGTTAGAGGATTTATCCCATCAAGTTGTTTGTTATGCCGAAGGGCATATGCTGCCGAGTACGTTGCTGCATAATTGGAGTGAAAAATCCCGGCGATGGTCCGCAGCGATTGGCAATTACGGCGCGCTCACCCAATGCGTCACCGTTGATTCCGAAAATGCTGTTGGCGCACGCGCCGTTGTCCGTGCCTTAACCAGTAGTTCCACAGCACATCACAACGCAGACCTTTGGACCATGATTGATGTCCAGGCCCGCGGACTTGCGTGGGGACGATTGTTCTACTACGGCCGAAGTTTAAGCGTCGCTGGCGGTGACCATATCTTAAGCCAAGCCGCCATTACATTGGCGATGGAACGCCTCGGATCTACGAACCCATACTCATGGGTTGACCTCATTGAAAAAACCGCGATTGAACGGCTCGTTGAAAACAAATACACAACGGTCCAGGGTGTGCAAGAAGTGCTTTCCGCATCAGGGTTTCGTATGGAAGGCCGACACCTCTTCGCACTGCTGATCGAACATCACGGCAGTTATATCGAGCCAACAGTATTCCGCAAACATATTCGGAAAACTTTCCACGATGCCGATTTTCTTGCCACTCCCTTGGAATCAGACCCGCGCCTGGTAATCGCCGCACTCTCCATACCGGCGCATCCACACCATCACACCATTGTGGAACCATTACAGGCAATGGCCGAAGAAATCACCGAGCAACACGACGCCAAAATTCGGATCATCTGCTCAAGCGCCAGCGCAACAACCTTGGAACTTTCCGCCTTGATACGCCAACTTTCGGTGGCCACACCAACACCGATGCCCCGAGCAAAAGTGACCGTAGTACCACTACACCGCACCCCCTTGGAACATCTACTGCTCAATTTACGCGACGACGTTCGAGTCCAACACTATGTGAATTCAACATTGGACCCGCTGATCGTCTACGACAAAAACCACCACGGCGACCTGCTGGAAACGCTTGCTGCCGTGTTGGCGCACCCGACGTCGCGGAAAGCCGCGGCGGAACAGCTTCATCTATCCCGCACCGCACTATACGGGCGAATTGCCACCATCGAGCGGCTCCTTGATATGGACCTCACCGACGGTGACACGATGTTCAGCCTGACACTCGCCTTAAAAAGCATGCGCAACGGGACAGACACATCACCGCTGAAACACAACGTTGCCGTTCAAGGCGTCGACAAGCGCACGAACCGATGACAATGCAAACAACCAATTTGGTTTCCAAAATGGCCAAATCACTTCAACGCACCGCAATTGAAATTGCGATGCAAGTTTGAATTTTCGTAGCAGCAACGTCGCCACGGCGCGATGCGCAATATCAATCGCCTCTTTTTCCGTAATGCGCAATTGGATTTGCTCTGGCAATGTTTGATGAATGCTCACCA
>JAUMZC010000118.1 GCA_030528295.1 Corynebacterium sp. | reverse complement strand
AACAGCCCAACAGAACCAGCCCAGCAGAAACCGCCAAGCCCAACCCCCAACCCCCAGCCCCAACCGGCGCCCTTAAAACAGGCTGATCAGCCAGGAGATGGTGACTAACAGAAGCAGCGCCGCGAGCGCGAGTTTTACTCTTGACTTGGGATATTTATTCTTTGACATTGCGGGGTTATGGTGTCTTTCGCTGGGAGTGTTGTGAGGGCTGGAAGTTGTTGGCCTCCATGGAACAGAGGGTATGCCCGAGCACCTAGAATATCGATGGCCCGCAATAACGCAAAAGCTAGCAATGCGCACATGAAAATGACCACGGTAATGACCGTCGGCGCTTGTATCCACAGCGGTATGCCGGTGAGTTGGTGGCCGATCCAATCTATGGCATCAACCATCGGTTGGGAAATAGTCATGGTGGGGCCAAGTGTAGCGCACTAGGTAAAGTCGAGCTAGAAACAACCTGTGCTCAATCGAACCCGGAATACATTGTTTCCTTAAGTGTTAAGGTGGGGTATTCCGGGGATGTGGCAAGCCGGTGCAGTGGTTACCGCCTGCCAGCTTGTGAAATGAGTTGGAATCCTGGATGGGATTCGAGGTCTTCGATCAGTATTGGCGTGCCGTTGATGTCGCAGAGGGGGACACACCAATTGGGGTACTGGTCGTTGCAGGTGCCGGGTTGGTTTTGTGCGCGTACGTCGCCAACCATATCTACCAAGGAAGTACATGCGAGCGCCGACGGGGTGCCTGCGATAAAGCGGTGCAGCCCAGCGATGAGTTGCAGGACGTCGCCACGCTCATGGCGGGGTGCACCGTGGAAGTGGCGTCCTTCAAGTTCCGTGCCGGCAAAGCTGCCAGTATCCGCAACGCGCTGCAAAATTTCGTTCTGCCATTGGAGGTCGCCTGCGTCCTCTTCGGCGGCGTCGCGTGTGAATAGCCCGAGGCGTTCCCGCAATGTGATGTGTTCGCCACGGAGCATGCCTGCGGTGGGGGGAAGGTCGTGCGTGGTTACGGATGTTAATGCGAGTTGGCGGTATTCGCCCTGGTGGCGCGGGCCCCCGTGTGGGGAACCCTCGAACCATAGTACGGATGTGCCCATGATGCCGCGGGCGGCGAGTACGTCCTGGACCCACGCTTCGAACGTGCCCAAGTCTTCGCCAATCACCACTGCGCCAGCACGTTCGGCTTCCAACACGAGGATGCCGATCAACGCGTTGTAATCGTAGTGAACATAGGTTCCAGTGGTTGGCGCCTGCATGCGCGGAATCCACCACAGGCGGAACAGTCCAAGTACGTGATCCACCCGGATGCCACCGGAATGGCGAAGCACTGTGCGCAGCATGTCGCGCCACGGGCCGTAGCCGGCTTCGGCAAGCTTCACGGGATGCCATGGGGGTTGGGACCAGTCCTGTCCATGCTGGTTATAGCCGTCCGGCGGGGCACCAACCGAGGCGGATGGTGCCATATATTGGGCGAGTGTGCTGGCGTCGGCACCGCCTGGATGTACACCAACGGCAAGGTCGGCCATAATGCCAATGCTCATGCCGGCTTCTTTGGCACGTGCCTGGGCCTGGCCGAGTTGTTGATCGCAAATCCATTGCAGCCAGCGGTAGAAGTCCGTAGCCTCAGCCATGTCTGCGGATTCGCTGTTGTGTTCCATAACTCCAGCGGCGATCGTACGTTCGGCGCACCAGTTGGCAAACGCATCTAACCCGGCGCCTTCCATATCGCAATACTCGCGGAATTGATGTTCGCGTTCGGGGGAGCGAGTGATATGGAACAGCTTATGTAATACGCTGAGTTTGGCTTCGAAAATAGGATTTCGTTCAATCGTTTGTGCGGATGTATTCAACGCTTTAAAT
The DNA here is from genome assembly GCA_030528295.1 of Corynebacterium sp. Lineage (GTDB taxonomy): Bacteria > Actinomycetota > Actinomycetes > Mycobacteriales > Mycobacteriaceae > Corynebacterium. The sequence continues at coordinate 5,097 of JAUMZC010000118.1, read as the reverse complement.
TCTGCGGAAATACGTTCTAATTCTGCACGGTCTTCAGGGGAAAGTTCGGCTATTTCTTCGATATCTTCAACGCGGATATACAGGGGGTTGATAAACCGCCGTGAGGTTGGCAGGTATGGGGACGCCTCGATCGGGGCGAAGGGTTCCCCAACGTGCAGGGGGTTAATCAGCAGGAATTGGGCGCCTGCGTTGCGTGCCGTTACTTCCGCAATACTGCCAATGTCGTGGAAATCGCCCATTCCCCAAGAGTCCCGGCTGCGTACGGAATATACCTGCGCCATCACGCCGGTGACAGGGTTGGCCACTAATGCGTCTGCGGTGGTCAGGCGCGCAGGGGTCACCACAAGGGTGCAGGAGGAGGTGAGGCCTTCGGTAACGAGGTGGAGGGTATGCCAGCCAAGCGGCAGGTCTGGGGGTGTGGCAAAGCTGGCTTCGCCCCAGTGAACGCCGTTGATTTCCCTGGCGGGTGCCCAGTTTTCGACCTGTATAGCGGGCACTACGTCTCCGGACTCAAGTTCGATGCTTACGCGGGCTTCGGAGCCATCATGGACGTGCACTGGGAATACGTGCTGGTCGCCTTGGATTGCTACTACACATGGTGGCAGGCACCGGGTGAATTGGGCATCCTGGTGTTCTCGCAGTGCGGTGCGGAGCGCTTCTTCTGTGGGAGCGTTTTCGCCAAAACCTACTTTGACGCCTAATGCATTGAGGGTCTTCAGGAGGGTATCCTCGCTGACTTCAATGTATTCCCCGTCGGCTGAGAAATAGGATGTGGCTACGCCGTGTGCGTCTGCAAGGGCTTTCAGTTCATCTCTATAGGTCACAAACAATAATCTTGCCACTTTGTTGGCTTATTCTAGGCATTGTAAAGCGCATACGCGTACTTTATAAATGGAAACCCCGAATTTTATTACCCCAAGGAGCTTCACTATCGTGCAGGAATACACTACTCCGGCTGCCTATGAAATTGGTCCAAAAGAAACGTGTTTGACTGCTCTTTTGGCAACGGTGCAGGCGCGTCCTTATGGGGTGTTATTTACGCGGCCGCGGAGTTTTGAGTGGGTCAATGTGACTGCTCAGGAATTTATCGATGAGGTATTTGAGGTTGCCAAGGGGCTCATTGCTAATGGTGTGCAGCAAGGTGATCGGGTGGCGTTGCTTAGCGAGACGCGGTACGAGTGGACGCTGTTAGATTTTGCGATCTGGGCGGCTGGTGCGGTGACTGTGCCCATTTATGGTTCTTCTTCGCCGAGCCAGGTGCAGTGGATTATTGAGGATTCCGGCGCGGTGTTCGCTATCACAGAGACGATTGAGCACACCGATATGATGAAGCACCTGGAATTGGATGCTGATGGTAATCCGCGGCTGAAGGGTTCGGCGTCTCAGTTGCGCAGGGTGTTGGAGATTAACGCATCTGCGGTGCAAACGTTGAAGTTTGAGGGGCGCGGGATTTCCGACGCCCAGGTGCGTGAACGCATTGAGGCTACTTCGGCGGAGGATTTGGCGTCGCTGGTCTATACCTCCGGTACGACGGGTCGGCCGAAGGGCTGTCGCCTGACGCACCATAATTGGCTTGCGGAGGTGCGGGCATTGCTTACGCACCCGATCGGCCATATTGCCGTTCCGGGGAGCCGGGTGCTCACATTCTTGCCGCTGGCGCATGTGTTGGCGCGCGCGGTGTCGTTAGCCGTGGTGATCGGTGGTGCAACGCAATCGCATTGGTCTGATTTCTCGTCGTTGGCGGTGGAGTTTCAGCGTGCCCGCCCGAACCTGATCCTGGGCGTGCCACGGGTGTTCGAAAAGGTTCGTAACGGTGCGGAAGCAAATGCGTTTGATAAGGGGCCGGTCGCGGGGACGATGTTCCAGACAGCCGAAAAGGTTGCCATTGAGTATTCCCGCGCATTGGATACTATCGACGGCCCGTCACGCGTGCTTTCACTCAAGCACAAGGCGTTCGACAAATTGGTGTATTCCAAGATTCGTGCGGCGATGGGATCGTCGGTTCGGTATTGCATTTCCGGCGGGTCCGCGATGAATCACGATGTATTGCATTTCTTCCGCGGGCTTGGCGTCACGATCTATGAGGGATACGGCCTGACTGAGACCGCTGCCGCAGCGGCCGTCAATTATGATGACAATATCATCGGTACGGTTGGTCGCCCGGTGGGTGGCGTGTCTGCCCGCATTAATGATGATGGCGAAATCATGCTGCGCGGCGAGACGTTGTTTGATGGGTATTGGAATAATCCGGAAGCTACCAACGATTCCATGACTGAGGACGGCTGGTTTAATACTGGGGATTTGGGAGAAATTCTTGAGTCTGGCCACATCGTAATCACAGGTCGCAAAAAGGATCTTATTGTGACTGCGGGTGGAAAAAACGTGTCGCCCGGCCCGATGGAAGATCGGCTCCGTAGTCATCCATTGATTAGCCAAGCGCTCGTTGTGGGGGATGGCAAGCCGTTCGTCGGTGCGCTCATTACCCTTGATGAGGAAGCGTTGAAGCGGTGGAAACTCAACCGCAATATTGGTGAGTCCAAAACGGTCAAGGATTTGGCCACAGACCCTATGCTGCGTGCGGAAATTCAGGACGCTATTAACGATACTAATGCGCAAGTTTCCGCAGCTGAGGCGATTAAGAAATTCTATATTCTGGATCGCGATCTGCTGGAAGAAGAAGACGAACTCACCCCCACAATGAAGATTAAACGCAATATTGTGGTACAGCGCTACTCGGAGGCAATCGATCATTTGTATAAGCGTTAAAGTGGCCACTAGGCGTGCTGTCTGAACCAGCGGGGCGCGACCAATTCAGGTGGCACGGGGGTAAAAACTTCACCCTGTTCGTTTGTTCGTTAAGGTGCGCACAACAGTGGGCTTTACGTGGCGGTAAGTGCGCGGCGTCGATAAGCAGTGCGGAAGATCGTGTACGCATGAAATACCCCCGACTGGCTGAACGTGGAGCTTTCTGGTGTGTCTCACGGCGAGGCTTCCCCCACCACTCTAAGAAGTGCCTTAGGGTCATATTCGATAACGGCCGCCGGTACTATCGCCGCGGCTGTACCCATTCGAGAAGCTTAAGGAGCAGCCGTGCACGTGACAGATGCGATGCTGCGCCACAGGGAGCTCACCCAAGAGCTGTACGATATTGGCGATGAAGTAGCCACATATATCGATAATCTTGTGGAAGCGCTCACGGATTGGGATACTGAGCTGGTTGCTGACTGTCGCCTCGAATTCGAGGAGATCGTGATTGAAGCCCGTGATGATTCCCGCCGTGTTGCTGCTGAACTCGCCGGTGTGCGTCAAGCCCTGGTGTCTGGGCTGCGATCTGGGTCGATGAGTACCGCGCGAACCGTCCGCGAATCACTCGTGGAGCGCCCGACGCGGTTGCGTGCCGTCGACCTCTTTCATGCATTCCCGCTGGATAGCAGCCCAGTTGTTGTTCGCGAGCTTTCCGACGCCCTGAACGCCCGTTCGTCTGCCGTAGTAGAGCATCTCGGCGAAATTATCGAATGGGTCATCGACCAAACTGCTGTTGCCGCTGGCCACCTCGACTCCGTAAATCTGCCGCTGCTGTTCTCCCGCACCCACGACCTGGTCACCTGCGCCGTCGACGCGTGGAGCATTGCTGTCGCCGAAGCTCACCCCGCCTACACCCGCACCATGCGCGGCCACAACCCCCCGCAATTCCTCATCGAACGCGCGCGTATCGACGCCGTGGTTGCCCGCGTTGCTCGCCGCCGCGCCGAAGTCATGCGTGACGGGGGCTATGCCTCATGACCACCCCATTCGGGGTGTACATCCATGTTCCATTCTGTGCATCACGCTGCGGATACTGTGACTTCAACACCTACACCCCCGGTGAACTCGGCACGGCGACTTCACCGGCCGAATACCTGATTGCCCTGCGCCAAGAACTTGAACTTGCCGCGGCAAGTGGCATGACACGTTCCGCTGACACTGTTTTTATCGGCGGCGGGACGCCTTCGATGCTCGGTGCGGAACTTGTGACCGTGCTGGATATGGTGCGTGAGACGATCGGGATTTCCGCCGGCGCCGAGGTCACTACAGAATCAAACCCAGAGTCGACTTCCTTGCCGTTGTTTGAATCTTTGCTCGAAGGCGGGTTTACCCGGATTTCCCTTGGTATGCAGTCCGCCGCGCCCCATATCTTGCAGATCTTGGAGCGTCGCCATACCCCAGGCCGCGCTATCGCCGCAGCACAAGAGGCCTACGATGCAGGGTTCCGCCACATTAATTTGGATATGATCTACGGAACTCCGGGCGAGAGCGAAGCCGATGTACGTTCGACCTTAGATGCGATCCTGTCTGTGCCAGTCGACCATGTTTCCGCATACTCGCTGATCGTTGAAGATGGCACAGCCATGGCGCGGAAAGTCCGCCGCGGCGAAATCCCAGTCCCAGACGAAGATATCCACGCCGACCGATACGTATTGATCGATGAAACCCTCCGGGCGGCCGGTTTCGACTGGTACGAAGTATCAAACTGGGCTCGCCCCGGAGGTGAATGTCAACACAACCTTGGTTACTGGCGCGACGGCGACTGGTGGGGCGCCGGACCGGGCGCACACTCCCATCTAAAGAATGTTCGATTCTACAATGTAAAGCATCCCGCAAAATACGCCACTATCTGCGGAAACGGAACGCTTCCGATCGAAGCGACCGAAGATCTGAGCGACCAGGATCGGCATGTTGAGCGCATCATGCTTGGCCTCCGGCTCAAAGAAGGAATCCCACGTGACTTGATCGGCGCGTCTGCTGAGGAGGTTGTGCAGGGGTACATCCGGCAGGGGCTGCTCAAGGAGTTTGGGTCCGGTGGGGCTGGTGGGGTTTTTGAGGCTGGAGGGGCTGGTGGGGGTGGTGGGGTCTGTGTTCGGCTCGGATTGACCGAGGCTGGGCGCCTTCTCGCCGATGGGATCGTCGCTGACATCCTACTTGCGGAAGAGTCTTAATATTGGGTTGAAAGTTTGGGGGTGACTTTCGGGGCTGATTGTCACAGATTCCATAAAATCGGCCGAAAAAATGGAATTTGTGACGGGAAATTACATCATGCACAAGCGTTCACCAGGGATC
>JAUMZC010000117.1 GCA_030528295.1 Corynebacterium sp. | reverse complement strand
GTCGTAAAACTTGAACGGTCGTTAAATGGCTTGTTTTGTCGACCTAACATCGCCACTTCCGGACGACCTGCTGGTCCTTCACACCCAGCGTTCCGCCGCAAGCCCCGAACCCCACCCAGCCTCACCCCCTAGTGCCCGGCCATCACATCAAACCCCTTCGGGACCAGCACAAACACAAGCCCCGCGGCAATGAGCATCACCACTCCACCAACTAAAGCGGCCTGCGCAATCCCTAAATCGAAAGCCTGTACGGCCCGATCAGCAAGCTCAGGAACGTGCATTTGTTCCGCCAAGGCAAGCGCCCCCACCAGCGATTCCTGAGCGAAATCAACCGCCCCTTCACCCACCCCCATTCCCTCAAACAAACCTTCGATATTCAATTCGTTTCGGTACTTTGCGGCGGCAACGCTCCCCAGGATGGCAACGCCGAGGACATTGCCCATGTCATACATGGATTCTTCAATGGCGGCTGCATTGCCAGCTTTTTCCATTGGCGTACTGCCCATGATGATCGCGGACGCAATAGCCAACGAACCCATCCCAGCACCGACACACATCATCGGCACGACGAACTGCCAGTATTCGACCAGTTCCGAAGGGTAGACCAGTAAAAACATACCTACGGATCCAGTTACCAAACCAGCAGCCACAACCACGCGGGCTCCAATACGTTTAGCCAGGTCGGGGGCAAATGGCGCGGTCAGCATTGCTCCGGCGGCCATCGGCAGAATTGCCACACCCGCTTTTATTGGCGAATAGCCAGCAACGATTTGCAGCCATTGCACAATCAGCAGCATGATGCCGCCGAGCCCAAAACTGGTAGTCAAGGCGGCAATAGTTCCGCCCGTAAAGGACCAACGGGTGAACAATCTGACGTCGAGCAAGGGTTCGTCCCGGCGAAGGCACCGCAAGGTAAACAAACCCATGAGCACCAAACCCGCACAAAGTTTCGCCCAATCCACAAGCTCAACCCAGTCGTGCTTGGCTAGTTCTTTAATGCTCCATACCAGCACTACCATTCCCGAAACCGAAAGTAGTATCGCCAGCATGTCCCACTTCGGAGGGTTGGGATCTTTCACCTCAGGCAGCAGCATCAAACCTGCGATGATCACCACCAAGACCACAGGAATATTAACCAAGAACGCGGAATGCCAGCTGTAAAATTCCAGCAGTCCGCCACCAACCAGCGGCCCCACTACAGCGCCTACACCGGCAACAACGGACCAGATCGCCAGTGCCCGGGTCCGCTCCGCGGGGTCTTCGAAAATGCTGCGGACCATGGATAAGGTTGTCGGCATAATCATCGCACCAGCCGCACCCAGGACTGCGCGCAAGATAATTACTGCAACTGATGTTTCCGCCACCAACACCAATGCGGACACCAGTCCGAAAAGCGCGAACCCAATCAGCAGGACTTTCTTGCGTCCGAACCTATCTGCCAAGACACTCATGGGAATTAATAGGCCCGCAAGGATTAGCGAATACGCGTCCACGATCCACAGTTATTCCGTAGCCGTGGATTCAAGATCCGCTATTAGGTTCGGCAGCGCCATGATCAGGATGGTCATGTCCATAACCACCATCAGCAACCCGAGGGAAAGGAGCCCTAACGCAGCCCAACGCCGCCGCTTTGTCATTGTCCCAATTTTACTCGCCTACGCACCGCTTTTCGACGCCCCGCCCCCACGGCTTTTCAGGGAGCCACAGCAAGCATGCCCCTATCGCCGCCCCTGGCACTGACGCCTAACTTTTCGCCGCCTGCACCCACTGCGCAACCATGTCTGCAGCCGCTTCATCATTGCTATCGTATGGGAGTTCGGGATCAAAATAGGATAGATGCATATCAATGCCCGCTGAGACATCCGCCGAGGTATCGCACACAAAATCGTTGCGTTTGCAGTACTCGTATCTCGGCGCGGTCTGCTGGGGCGGCGCTGAGGACAATGCGAACAAACCACCGGAGTGCTGGGGCTGACCTGCATCTGCCTGGCCCATTTGCAGCTCCGGATTGCCAAGCATGAGTGAACCGACAAGCTTCCCCTCCCGGGCAAGTTGTTCCTCGTATGGTTGCAGCACCATCGCACCTTGGGAATAACCGACCAGAATGGTCTCTGGCGAACATCCTTGCGCATGATGTTCTGCGTTCATGGCTGCGGGGATCGTTTTCTCGCCGTCGAACACAGATCGGAGGAAGCTCAAAAAGGGTTCAATCACTGTACTGATTGAACCCTGCTCCAAAATGACTCGCGACGCCGCAGTCAACCTGTCCTCATGCTCCGCGGGATACAATACTTCCTCGGGAAATTCAGGATCCGCACGGTATGCTGTCTCCTCCACCCCAGTCACTGCCACGCCATCGAACACTCCGGCGCCGTGGCGTTGTTCCAGGTAGCGGAAGAATCGATGCAGCACCTCCCCTTCGAAACCGTTGCTGTGGGCGCCGCCGTATTGTTGCGGCCCGATGCCGTCTTCGGTGGTTCCGCGCGTAGCGATGATCTCCACCGCCGGGCACACCTCCGGCTCCTGCGCACCCGCCGACGGGCTCAAACTGCTTATCGACGCCGCGACCGCAACCGCCACCACGACGTTCCGCGTTGCTCTCATATACCGCTCCCCTTTTGTTTCGACATATCACATGTCTGTTTAGGTTTTGGCTATATATGGAGCATACAGCTATTTATGTATCGATGTGCATTCCGACCCACACTGGTTCGGGTTCCAAAACAACACCGAAAAAACGGTCGACACCAGCGCGGACCTCGCGGGCGAGCGCAGCAAGATCTTCGGCGGTAGCGTTGCCGCGGTTGGTTAATGCCAGGGTGTGCTTGGTCGAAAGCCGGGCTGCAGCGCCTTCACCTGGGTAGCCTTTGGTAAAACCGGCCTTATCAATGAGCCAGGCTGCGGAAAGTTTCCAGCCGCCTTCCACTTCAAAACACGGCATACCTTCCGTCACACCAAGGTCTTCCGCAACGGAACGCACATGCGAGGCCGACTCGGCGGGGACAATTGGGTTGGTAAAGAAGGACCCGGCGGACCAGGTGTCGTGATCGCTTGGATCGTGGACCATGCCTTTAGCTCGTCGTAAAGCCAGTACTGCGTCGCGGACCTCCTGTGCCGGGACGCGCGCGCCTGCCTCAACGCCCAGGACGCGAACGAGCTCACCGAAACGCAATGGGGCGCTGAGGCCATCCACGGCGAGAGCTAGTTCGACTTCCAGCACAACCGCCCGGCCGGTGAATTTCAGATTGGAATACCTATACGATAATTCGAGGGCACTCGCATCCACCCATTCATCGACGCCTCGCTCCCTGTCCCACAGCCGCACCCGGGTCAGCACATCCGCGATTTCCACTCCATACGCGCCCACGTTTTGCACCGGCGTGGCGCCCGCAGAACCGGGGATTCCGGATAAGCATTCGATGCCGCCAAGACCTGATTCGACGGTCAGCGCAACAACCTCATCCCATACCGCACCTGCCTCCACACGGACGGTTCCGCGAGCGCGATCAATGGCAACATTGTCACATTCTAAAATCACAGCCACGAGATCAATTTCGCCATCAGCAACGACGAGGTTGGAGCCGCCGCCGACCACCAATAGCGGCACGTTCGCGGTGTCGAGAAGCGAAATTGTGTTTGCCGCCGCAACTGGTGTTGCACAACGCACGGAAACGCGGGGGCGTCCGCCGAGATGCAGGGTGGTGAGCTGGGCAAACGTAACATCTTTGTCCAGGGTAACGTCCGGAATTGCGGTGAGCTGGGTGGCAAGCGCTGAATCAATCACGCCTATAACGGTAGTCTGTTGGTTATGGCTACGCGTATAGAAAACACTGTAACTATCAACCACGCCCCCGAGAAGGTCGTGGCCGCCCTTACCAATGCCGACTACTGGGCGTACAACGTGGCGAACCTCTCCACAGAACCCGGCGAAGTACACTCCTTCACCACCACCGACGGCGGAGCCGAAGTTGTACTTTATGAAATCATGCCAATGGACCTGCTCCCCGAAGCAGTACGCGCCATGATTAGCCAGTCCCTGAAAATCAAGCGTGTGTTCACCGTCGCTTCACCGACCGCCGCAAACTACACCGCCGACGTCAAGGGCGCGCCGGTAGATTTCAAGGGCGACATCGTCATTGCTGGCGAAGGCGACACCACAACGCTCACATATGCGAATGAAGTGAACGTGACCATCCCATTCATGGGTCCCGCAATCGAACCTAAGGTCGCAGAAGCGCTCGGGGAACTCGTAGCCAATGAAGCTGCCCTCACCGAAAAGTGGATCTCTGAAAACCTCTAAATAACGCTGTACATGGCTGATCACGCCCACAATCTGCGGGCAAGTTTTAGCACCAAAGGGCCGATCGGAGTAATCACCCGCGGCACCACGCACAGCAACAGGTTGCGTCGTTGCGACCGCTGGATGCGCCACCACCCGGCCATTCAACGGTCGCTTATCCATGCGAATCACCCGCTGGTCATCGATTTAGGTTACGGCGCCTCCCACACCACCACCTGCGAGTGGGCGCGGTGGCTGCGGCAGATCCGCGCGGACGTGGACGTGCTCGGCTTAGAGATCGACCCCGCCCGCGTACTCCCGCCTCGCGAAGGTGTTCGATTCGCGCGCGGGGGTTTCGAACTCGCTGGGCATACACCGGTGCTGGTGCGCGCACTGAACGTACTGCGACAATACGACGCCTCCCAGGTCATTGACGTATGGGAACAGGTTTGCGGAAACCTGGCTGAAGGTGGGTTCTTTATCGAAGGCACATGCGACGAGCTTGGCCGCCGCTGCTCCTGGGTGCTTCTCGACGCCCACGGCCCCCAATCACTCACGCTCGCCTGGGACCCACTCCACACAGCGCACCCCTCCGAACTCGCAGAACGACTACCCAAAGCCCTCATCCACCGCAATATAGTAGGCGAAAACATTTACGATCTTCTCCGACAGGCAGACGCCGCCTGGGACCGCGCCGCAGGCTGGGCACCCTACGGACCCCGCATCCACTGGCGAGAAGCACGCCAACTTTTAATGAATGCCGGCGTGCCCCTGGAGCCAATTCGCCGCCGCATCCGCGACAACATTCTCACCGTCCCGTGGGAATACGTGGCGTAGTTTTAGGGGTGGAGCGCGAGGCCGGCGCCTAGCATATGGATATTTATTCACGCGGTTGTCGCTCTCGGGCCAGGTTGTGCACAATTCAATGCTTCTCGACGGCGCGCACACCAGGAACGCTAAACGTGCAGGCAGTTGCGGGCGCGACGTCGAAAAGCTAGGGTCGCGAGCGCTAAGCCGCAATGAATCTATAACGAATGTCGCTTTTTACACCAAGTTGTGCCCAATTGGTGTATTTGGCGACAAAATTTTAGCTCCAGAAGGGGTTCGGTGTCGCTTTTTACACCAATTGTCCACAAGATGGTGTTTTTGGCGACAAAACCCAGGTAACTAATTGTACGCAATTCAACTCAGCAAGACGGTACGCGGCGCCGCAAGCCCAAAACACAAGGCAAAAGCTCACACAACCATTGACAGTTCCGCGCTAAATATATAATGTCGCCAATATGGAACACGCATTACGTTACTCAATGTTGTTGTTCGCATGCCTCACCCTACTGTTAGCAATTGGCACCTTTGCTTTTGATTGGGATCCAGCCCCGGCGGTAGTAACTTCCTTGATTTCCGCAGCACTTTCGCTCATGTTGGAAAACCACCGGAGCAGGGCTGATAACGTCGGCGGAGGGGGCGTCGAGAAGCAGCCTTAACGCGTGGTGATGTAGCGGAATCCTGCGTATTACGGGATACTCAGGGCATGAAGAAGATTTTGGCCGTCGTCCTTGCAGTAATCCTGGTGATAGTAGTGACCGCGGAAATTGGGGTCCGCTCAATGGTTAGTAAGGAACTCAGCCAAAACCTCGCCAAGAATAACGGTATTTCCGCAGACGGGCCGCAACCCGCTGTGTCCTTTGGGCCCGCGCCGTTGTTGTTCTCCGCTATTACTCGCAACGTGCCCAAAGTGGATATTGACGTCCCGTCCACCCTCGACGTGCAAAACGGCACCGGCCTGCCGGAAACCCACATCAAAGTAAAATCCCTCAACATTGCGGACTCCGAAAACCCCGTCGCCCAAACCCTCACCCTCAACACCAGCATGCCCACCGAATACCTGCTCGCCCAAGCGCAACAGGCCAGCGGCCAGGGCGGCTTCCTCGGCGACCTTGTCAAAGTCAGCGCAATGCGTACCGACGCCGCACGCAACGTCCTGATCGTCGAACTCGCCCAAGGCAGCGCCACCCTCGAAATCACCCCCAAAGCCGAAAACGGGCAACTCATCCTCGACGCCTCCAACGCCAGTGTGCTCGGCTTCGACCTACCCCCAGAAGTCTCCGACGCCATCTCCCAATCACTCCGCACCGGTGCCAACGAATTCGGCGGCGAACTCCGCACCACCAAGGTTGAAGTCGTAGAAACCGGCGTCAACCTCGAACTCCAAGGCGAAAACGTCAACCTCAGCCAACTCCCCAACGACCAACAAGCGCCGGTGCCGGCGCCTGCACAGTAGAGTTCTAGCCTCGCTCCAGCAGGACCTTGCTTGCCCCCGCTTCAAGTAATGCGGCTTCGTCGGAACCCATAGCCCAGGCTGCGCCTTCGATGCCAGCAATATCGGAGGGCGCGGCGTCGATAATTAATACTTGATCGGCGCCCGCCATCCGCGCCGTGCGAACCATATTGGTGTTCGGTGCGCGCAATGCCACAATCAGCGCAACCGGATGCGGAACAGACTCGCGAACGGCGACAATCTCCGTGATCAGCGAATTCTGGTCATCAAGCTGACCCAAATCCGGAACCAAAATCACAGCCTCCGCACCGCACTGCACCGCCAACCGGGCCTCAGCCGCCTTCACCAACACATGATGATTACCCGACGGCCAACCAGAAGTCGAAATAATGCGCAGGTGGGGTTGGTGGACTGCCGCGTCGGGTTGGTCCGCCGCCGCGT
>JAUMZC010000116.1 GCA_030528295.1 Corynebacterium sp. | reverse complement strand
GAAGGTGATGGCGCATCGGCAAAATGTCGCGAAATCGTCGATACTCCGTTTACTGAACCGGAGTACACCGGGCGCGAATGGGCGCTCGACGATGTTCGTTTGTTAGCTCCAATTCTCCCGACCAAGATTGTGGCAATTGGCCGTAACTATGCCGATCACGTCGCAGAAGTCTTTAAAAAGAGCGCAGAGTCCTTGCCTCCGACTTTATTCTTAAAACCGCCGACAGCAGTGATTGGTCCGGGTTCGGCTATTAAGATCCCGGAATTTGCCACCAATGTTGAATTTGAAGGTGAGTTGGCGCTGGTAATCGGTCAAGCCTGCAAAAACGTGAAAGCGGCTGACTGGAAAACAGTTGTTCGGGGGTTCACGATTATCAACGATGTTTCCTCCCGTGATTTGCAGTTCTCTGACGGTCAGTGGGCGCGCGCGAAAGGTATTGATACATTTGCGCCGATTGGTCCTTGGATTGAAACGGATCTGGATTGTATCGATACCGCAAATCTTCCAATTAAGGCACACCTGACGCATAACGGTGTTACGGAAACCAAGCAAGATTCAAATTCGAACCAGATGATTATGAATATTGGTGAGATCATTGAATTTATTACAGCGTCAATGACGCTTCTGCCTGGGGATATCGTGTCTACTGGTTCACCAGCGGGCACTGAAGCCATGGTGCCGGGAGATTTCATTGAAGTTGAAATTCCTGGAATTGGCCGTTTGGGCAACCCTGTGGAACGAGCATAACGACGATTTGATCGTGGACTCGGCGGTAATCCCCCTAGATGGGGATAGTGCCGCAATGCCACCTACTGCAAGGAACTCCCCGCGTATCCACGACACGAAGCGCACAACTTAAAACTGCAGGTCATAAAAGGTTTTGAGCCTTATGTTCGTATGCACTCTATTTTCTACGATAGGGATATGAATGCCCTGAGTTTGCCAAGTTTGCGCGAGTCTGATGGTCGGCCTATAGATTCGGTGGAACGCACCCCAGAGACGTTGGCTGCGATGCGCACTTGGCGTTGGCAAATTACTCATCCAGCGGTGATTTGGCTGCCAGCATTAGTGCTCATTTATCTCTGTATGGGAGTTGCCACCGGCATACTGGGGCTGGTTGCATATTACGTTTCTGAAGATGTGCCAGTGATGCTGTTATTGGTAGCTGGCGTACGTATTGCGGCCATTGTTGGATACGGGCTTATCGTATGGCTGGAACGCCGAAAACCGTACGAATTACGCAGCCCAATGACCATGTCTGCTTTGGGGCTAGGAATTGGCACTTCGCTCATGAGTCTTATTGTCGGCTTGGTGTATCTTTGCGGTGGAATTGAATTGAGTGGCATGCGCGCCGAGGTTCCATGGGCGATGCTGTTTGTGGTGAGTATTGCCCCTGCGGTTGCAGACGAGATCCTTAACCGTGGCGTGCTATTCCGCTACCTCGAACAAATATTTGGCACCTGGGCTTCGTTGGTGGTTTCCGGAGTTATGTTCGGTGTTGCCCATCTGGCAAATCCGCGAGTGGGATTTTGGGAGTTCGTGAGCATCACGATCGAGGCAGGTTTTCTGTTTGGTTTGATTTACATTTTGTTCCGTTCGCTGTGGCTCGTCATAGGAATCCACATTGGCTGGAATTTTGTTCGAGGTCCAGTGTTTGGTAGCGGCGCGTCACACACCAGTGGGTATGAGAGTTGGATTGTCTCATCGCCAGCAGGCTCAACGATCCTGAGTGGGGGGAATGTTGGGGTGGAGGCAAGTGTGATTGCACCGCTACTGAGTTTGCTGATCATCGCTTGGTTGGTGCGGGTGGCCATCCAACGTCACGCGATTGCGGCACCGTTTTGGGCTAGTTCCACTGCGCATTCTGAATATCGACGCCGTGTTCGGCAGCGTTCGCTTCAATGATTTGGCGCAGCCACGCGCCAAGGCCAGGGCTTACCTTGTCATAGTGCGTTTGGAACCGAGGATCTTCGGTGTAGCCACGTGCAATTAACGCGTGTTTTGCATGTGTGACATCAAACCATTGAGCGATGCTGGTGCGGTGTTGTTCAGCAAGAGCATTCGCCTCAGATGAACCGGGCTGCACACCGGTTTCCATAGCAGCAGCTAACCGACGTTCAAGCTCGATTGTGTCATCGCGTACTTGGATCCAGTCCTGCGTGGTCATGTGCTGTTGTTTTTCTTGGCTCTGTTGCCACTCTGGCGTCTTGCCCCACCGCTGTTCGGCCTCAACTTCGTAGGCAGGATCCCACATGTCGCCGAAGATTTGGACTTTTTCTTCGTTGCTTAATTTCGGATTCATCGTGTCCTCCAACAGGGTGTCGATCTTGTGAATCATGTCGTCCAAGCGCGTTTGTTGTTGCAGCAGTGCTGCGCGCTGGCGCTTGAGATGCGTAATGGCGTCAGTATCCGGGGCGTCGAGAAGCTTTTTGATTTCGTTGAGTGAAAATCCAACGGCACGATATGCGATTACTTGCGAAATTCGAACTACATCATCGTCTGTGTAGAGGCGGTAATCATTCCAATCTCGATAACTCGGGCATGCGAGCCCGATTTCATCCCAGTGTCGAAGTGTTCGCAACGTTACTCCGAACAGCTTTCCGACTTCACCGATACTGCGTTCCATGACAGCCACATTAAAACCTTCACGTAACGGAAAGGCAACTACTTACTAAAACCCTTTCTTTCGTACTGTACCTGTGGTACAGTACAGGTATGGGAAAGATCATGGAAATACCGGAGCTAGTCAACGCGAAGAAACTACTCCTGCCATATGCCCTCGGGCTACTGGCGGCGATGGTGGCGTTGCATATGTACATCGGGCTTTCGGGCGGCAGGATCACGATGGTGGCGCAAATTCTGTTGCTCGTAGTCGCGTTCGCAATGGTTGCTTGGATTTGGGTCAAGCGGCAGGAATTATCAAGACTGCGCTTTGGGCCAGCACTTGTGAACTCCATAAGCTTTGCGATCATTACAACATCGTTTCAACTCAACGCAGTCATTCAGGGAATCCTGGTTGGCAGGGACGGGAATGTTGCCGATGTGGCTCATTTTCTTCTCGAGACTCCTTGGTTTGGGCTTACGTTCGGGATGAGCGCGCTGTGGGGAATCGGATTAATCTTTCATTTGATTGGAGCCATATTGGATAGAGGGATGGAATATTCGTGAGCCGATTCAGGCCTAATGAAACCGAGGAATGGGTGGTTGGAAAAATTGAGCAATGGGTTGAAACCTACAAAAAATCCATGCTCACGCCAGCCATCCTAAGTATCGTCGCTGCGAATAATCCATGCACCGTTGCGGAGATCGCAGCAGCGCTACAACAGCAAACACAATGGCAGATAACAGAACGTGGTTTGTATCGAACTATTAAGCGGTTGGAAAATTCCGATTTTCTGGTATCGGTGGAAGTTGCAGGTCAGCGTACCGGAAAGAAGAAGAAGGAAATTTCAATCACAGACGTTGGAGAAGTTTTTTTGGCAGCGATTTCTGATAGTTTGATTGAGTTGGAATAGCCCACAATATTTTGCTGAAATCCCTTGCCAAGCGTGCGGCGGATAAGTAACCTCAAATCATATTTGCTGCAAGATATAACACGCGGAGGATCGTTGAGATGCTGGTTGGGGTGAAGTCGCAAAAAAACGATAACCGTGCGCCATGGGTTATCACAGGAGAAGAAAACGGTCGAATGTACATTCTTTTGGGGGGGAATGGAGAACCGGAAGTATACAACGACCGGAAAGAAGCAGAAGCTCGGGCGCTGTTTATTAGCACCGGAAAATTGGATCCAGAGCCAGAACCGGAGCCTAAATCAGCACCAGAACCGGAGCCAGTACGTAAAGGATGCTTTATTACTACGGCGTGTGAAGTCGCACTAGGGAAAGAATTTCGTGATGACGGCGTAGAATTAACAACATTGCGCCAGCATCGTGATCGAATGGCTGCTGCATATCCACACCTGGATGCGAAGGTGCGAGAGTATTACCAAAAAGCGCCGAAGATCGTGGCAAACATTGACGCTACAGCGGATTCTGAACAACGATACCGGGAAATTTTTTACAGCTTGGTTGTTCCAACGAATAAGCTGCTCGAAGCTGGTCGTGATGCCGAAGCGGTGGATTTTTATTATGCCGGCTTTAAAAGATTATGCTCCACATATGCGGTGTAAACATTTAGAAACCAAGTGCGCGGAGCACCGTTCGTAGTTTGGCATCAGTTTCTCTCAGCTCTAAATCCGGATCTGACGATGCAACCAAACCACCTCCGGCCCACGCACGTGCGTGATGACCATCGGTTTCAGTACAGCGTATTGCCACCATAAACTCGCCATCGCCTGAGCTATCGCACCAACCAACAGCACCAGAGTAAAAGCCTCGATCTGATTCAACGTGACAGATGATATCTTTTGCCACGTGCGTTGGGGTTCCGCAAATAGCTGGCGTGGGGTGGAGTCGTAATGCAACATCAAGCGCAGACGTTTCAGGGCTTTTCAGCACACCAGAAATTGGAGTGGCGAGGTGCCACATCTCCGCGGTGGCTGTGACCTCCGGATGTTTTGGAACGGAAAGTTCAGTGCAGAGTGGACGCAATGCGGCGGCGATGTGTTCGACAACATAGTGGTGTTCATCCAGGTTTTTTGTGCTTGCTTGGAGGTCCTTCGCTATCATGCGGTCGTCTTCCCGGATTCCACTTCTTGGAGCTGATCCGGCAAGCGGATAGGTGGTCACGCGATTGCCGGTGCGTTTGATCAGCACTTCAGGTGAAGACCCAACAAGTTTTCGACCCAAAAATCGGCCACCGGCGGGGGACAGGTCGACGATATAGCCATTTCGGTCGGGGGAGAGGTCAATGAGTTTCGCTGCAATCAATAATGGATCCACGGCGTCAAAAAACGAAATATCAACGGCGCGCGCAAGAACAACCTTTTCAAGGCGAGTCTTACGAATCGTCTCAACAGCTGCTCGAACTCGTTCTCGATGTTCACTTCGAGTGGGATCATCGCGAAGAATTTCAGCCTGAATATCTTGTTGAAGGCGATAGTGAGCGGGAGGCTCAAGCGGTCCTTTTGTGCGAATAATTTTCGATGGAACGTGTAATGCGCAACGTTGGTCGAGATCGAACGGAATTGCGCCTACAACCATCCGATGTGTTCCTCGCGTTAACGCGTCAGCGGCATCCCATGGGTCGGTATAGGAAGTAATGCTGCCTTGCGTGCGAACTGAACCATGAGCACGCGAAAGCAGGAAATCGGGTGCCGTTAATGGACGTGAACACATGAGTGACAATCCTACGCCATGATCCGTGCGTATTACCCGTGAGCGGAAACGGCACTGAGTCGCGCGGTAAACTAAATGACCATGTCTGATGTTCGTGTTCGTTTCTGCCCTTCTCCAACAGGTACGCCACATGTTGGTTTGGTGCGCACCGCTTTATTTAACTGGGCGTATGCTCGCCATACTGGTGGCAAACTTATCTTCCGCATTGAGGATACTGATGCTGCACGGGACTCTGAAGAGTCCTACCAGGCATTGATTGAGTCCTTATCATGGCTTGGAATTACTTGGGATGAAGGTGTAGAAGTCGGTGGACCACACGAGCCTTACCGGCAGAGCCAACGCATGGATATCTATGCGGATGTGCTGGAACAGCTGAAAGCAGCTGGTGAGGTGTATCCGGCATATTCTACGGCTGAAGAAGTTGAAGCGCGCCATAAAGCAGCCGGTAGGGATCCGAAACTTGGATACGATAATTACGATCGCAACCTCACTGAGGAGCAGATCGTGGCGTTTGAGGCGGAGGGGCGAAAGCCTGTTTGGCGGTTACGCATGCCGGATCAGGATTGGACATGGAATGACCTGGTCCGGGGGGAAATCTCGTTTAAGTCAGAAACTCAGCCTGATTTCGTTGTTGCTCGTTCGAACGGAGCGCCGCTCTACACGTTGGTGAACCCTGTTGACGATGCGCTCATGGGGATTACGCACGTGCTTCGCGGCGAAGATTTGCTGCCGTCGACGCCGCGCCAGCTTGCCCTTTACGAGGCGCTGAAGCGGATAGGCGTCGCAAAGCATACGCCAGTATTTGCGCATTTGCCGTTCGTGATGGGCGAGGGAAATAAGAAGCTTTCCAAGCGTGATCCGCAGTCGAATCTGTTCCATCATCGCGACGCCGGAATTATTCCCGAGGGTATGTTGAATTATCTGGCGTTGCTGGGGTGGTCTTTGTCTTCTGAACAGGACATTTTCTCAGTTTCGGAACTTGTTGAGCATTTCGACGTCGCGGATGTGCTCAGCAATCCGGCGCGTTTTGACCAAAAGAAACTTGAGGCGATCAACGCGGATCATATTCGCTTGCTTGAGTTAGATGATTTCACTGCTCGATTGCGCTCCTACCTGGAGGAATATAAAGGATTCCCGAGCGATTATCCTGTCGATAAATTCGCGGTTGTGGCTGACCTTGTGCAAACTCGCATTAAAAAACTTGAAGATGCATGGGACCTTGTACGATTCCTTGTCACCGCAGATGAAGATCTCACCCTGGACGAAAAATCAGCACGCAAAAATCTCAAAGAGGACGCCATCCAGCCGCTTGAGGTTGGCATTGCAGCACTCGAACAAGTTGATGAATGGAAGACACCGAACATTGAAGCTGCGCTCCATAAATCCCTCATTGACGATCTTGGATTGAAGCCGCGCAAAGCCTTCGGCGCATTGCGGGTTGGTATATCAGGCCAGGCGATTTCTCCACCGTTGTTCGAATCGATGGAGTTGCTCGGTAAGGAGTCGACGCTCGCACGCCTCAAGGCGGCACGAAACGCTACGCCGTTTGCGTAACGCTAAAACATAAATCCTCGGCACTGCCAGGTTTTGTGCAGGGGATTTGTGTGAAAAGGCAATGCAAGGTTATAGTATTCCTCGTTGCACAGCGGGGAATACAATCACCGTGTATCAACATTGGCCTATGGTGTAATTGGCAACACTACGGTTTCTGGTACCGTCATTCTTGGTTCGAGTCCAGGTAGGCCAGCTGCGAATTTGCATTCGCAAGCCGCAAGCCCCGTTCGTCTAGCGGCCTAGGACGCCGGCCTCTCACGCCGGTAACA
>JAUMZC010000115.1 GCA_030528295.1 Corynebacterium sp. | reverse complement strand
AAACCCGCAGGCAGACGCCCCAGAATCGAGCAACAATTTGTACCCCAAATACACCAATTCGGGGGTAGCTGTCCAAGGAGCAGTCCGCACGCACTCAACCGGCACCACTCACCCGCGCACCCTGCCGATCCAACGCGCCAAGCACACGACCCATCCATACTCCAGCACCGCCACGGCCCACCCCACTCGCATATCTTGCGCACAAGCATTGGCCTGCACGTTGTCGCCGAAAACACCATGTTGTGCCCAATTGGTGTATTTGGCGACAAAACTTCCACTCCAGACACCACTCCAGACAGGGTCCGGCGTCGCTTTGTACACCAATTGTGCACTACATGGTGTAAAAAGCGACACTGTATATACATGTATCAACATTTCCGGTGCGCTGACCAGGATTCGCACTGCCGCACCCCACCGCTGCCTGGCGTTTTAGCGCAACTAGTGCACTTTAAGCGATGCCGTATGTGGAAGTAGCAACATCTCTGGCGCGCCAACCTAGCTTCCTAACGCCACACCCACCCGCAGCGCTCCGCCCCACCAGCCCGCGCGGCGTCGACAAGCTTTCAATTGCGTACAATCCTTGACCCAAGCGCGATCGCCGGAAAGCCTTTATTGGCATGAAAGCCGCCAAATATGGGACTATCAACCTCCCCACCGCAGCCCCCAACGTGCCTGCCCGCGACAGGTCGCAGCTACCGTAATCCGTACCCGCAATACACCCCGAACCCGCCGCAGCCCTAACCCTGGGAAAGAAACCCTAATAGCGGAACTTTCCGCCGAATCAACGCGGGGCCACTTACAGCCCAGCTGACCCAACTTACAGCGGGTCATGCTGAATAATCGCAAGCGGCGTGCCCGCCTCGATCATGGCTTCTTTAATTGCTTTCACTTCGTTTGGCGGGCCAGCAATGAGGATGTCGCGATCGTCCCAGGTGCCGTACGAGGTGACCACTTCGCCAAGTGTTCCGGTTTGCCGGAGGTGCAGGCCACGGGGTGGTTTTGAGTGCTTCGTCGCGCCAACGAACCAGCTATCAGTAGCGTTGGTGGACACCGGAATCACCGAAAGCCAAGGCGCGGTGCTGGCGATATTCCAGAGGTCAAGCAGGTCATAAAGTTCACCTGGATACTCTGCGCCAAAGAAAAGGTGAACGCGGGGTTGTCCTTGTTGGGCGACGAGTTCCAACAGCATTGCACGCATGGAGGCCAGGCCGGTGGTGTGTGCGATCATTAAAATGTCACGTCGGTAATCCACGTGCATTTGGCCCAGCGGCGTTCCGAACACCCATTCGTCACCAATTCTGGCTTTCGCAAGTGTGCGCGAACACTCATCGGTGGCGCGGATATGAAATTCCATGTGGCCATACCTATTTGGGGGTAATGCTGGGGAAAGAAAACGCCAATGGCCGCCCAAAAGGGGCATGGTTACCGGCAAATATTGGCCAGCTGTAAAGGGAATTTGCTCCGCTTCAAGCCGCACCACATAGATATCTCGACTACGTTGTTGGGTAGCAACAACTTTGCCATGGTAGGTGATCCGCTCCCCGCCTGCTTCCGCCTCCCGAGCAGCTATTGCCATTATTTCAGCCGCCTTGATGAAAATGCCCTCAGTTTCTGAGATTTCTTCGGCTGACACTTGACCTTTGGCTATGGCATTGAGTGCACTGCACATAGCTTGGGCAAAGACTGGATAGTGTTCTGGGCGGGCTCCAAAGCGCAAATGTTCGGCAGCTAGCTGGCGAAGTACGCTAACGGTTTTCTCGTCAAACGGAGCGCGTTGAATCAAGTAACAAGCTGCGTCAACGAGCGAACTATGCGCGGGCGTAGGAAACAGTAGCAGCGCTTCAGGGCGTGCTCTTGTAAAGAGTTGTTGGGTACGTTCCCGAAACTCTTCTGCATTGGCGCGAAGGCAGTCGATGATCACGACTACATTTTGCCTCATATTTGCAGGTTGAGTGATAGCGACTCAACGGGAATAAAAAATTTTCTGATAGGTTGAGTGTAGTAGACGCAAGTATGACTAGAAGGAGGAACATATGAGTAATTACACGACGAAGACGCAAGAAGCGCTTCAGGCCGCTGTAGAACGTGCTTCAGCATTAGGAAATCCAGACATTCGCCCAGCACACGTCCTGGCTGCGATTTTGGAGCAGGGTGATAGCATTGCCATTCCTGTTATTGAGGCCGCCGGCGGCAATGTTGATTCGATTCGCGCTGGTGTGCGAAAGCAAATTGAGGGCTTTCCAAAGGCTGCGGGTGCCAATATGGCGAGCCCGAACTTTAACCGCGATATGGTGGCGGCGATTGGGATTGCTCGCGACCTAGCTGCTGAACTCGGCGATACGTTCTTATCCACCGAGGTTTTAGTCGCCGGAATCGCACATGGTAGCGATGAGACCGCGAAGCTTTTGCCCTCGTATGAAGCGATACGGGAAGCGTTCCCGCAAGTGCGTGGAAATAAGAAGGTAACCACGGAAGATCCGGAGGGACAGTTCCAAGCATTAGAGAAATATTCCACCGATCTGACCAAGCGGGCTCGTGAAGGCAAGATCGACCCGGTGATCGGACGTGATGCTGAAATTCGCCGGGTTGTGCAGGTGCTTTCTCGTAGGACCAAAAACAATCCGGTGCTGATCGGCGAACCCGGCGTAGGTAAAACTGCGATCGTGGAAGGTTTGGCGCGCCGCATTGTTGCCGGTGACGTGCCGGAATCCCTGAAGGGCAAGACCTTGATCAGCTTGGATCTTGGCTCCATGGTCGCGGGTGCAAAGTATCGCGGCGAGTTTGAAGAGCGGCTCAAAGCAGTGCTTGATGAAATTAAAGATTCCAATGGGGAAATCATTACGTTTATCGACGAGCTGCACACCATCGTTGGTGCTGGCGCTACCGGTGAGTCCGCCATGGACGCAGGCAATATGATTAAGCCGATGCTTGCGCGCGGAGAATTGCGTCTTGTCGGTGCAACAACACTGGAGGAATACCGTAAATACATTGAGAAGGACGCCGCGCTTGAGCGTCGTTTCCAGCAGGTGTACGTGGGTGAGCCTTCGGTAGAGGATGCGATCGGCATCTTGCGCGGTTTGAAGGAACGCTATGAGGTGCATCATGGTGTCCGGATTCAAGATTCCGCATTGGTGGCGGCCGCGGCATTGTCAGATCGCTATATCACGGCGCGGTTCTTGCCAGACAAGGCAATTGACCTGGTAGATGAGGCTGCCTCACGCTTACGCATGGAGATCGACTCCTCACCGCAAGAGATCGACGAGTTGGAGCGTTCCGTACGTCGCCTTGAAATTGAGGAAATGGCTTTGGAGAAGGAAACAGATGCTGCCTCCAAGGATCGCCTCGAAGCGTTGCGCCGGGAACTCGCAGATGAACGGGAAAAACTCGGCTCGCTCACCGCAACGTGGACGAATGAGAAGCGCGCACTGGACACTGTGCGCCAGGCGAAGGAGGAGTTGGAAAATCTCCGGCAGGAATCTGAGATTGCCGAGCGTGATGGTGATTATGGCCGGGTGGCTGAGCTTCGCTATGGCCGCATTCCAGAGTTGGAGAAGCAATTGGCGGAAACGAGCGTGGACACGACCTTACTCGATGAGGAAGTGACCCCCGATACGATCGCCGAGGTTGTTTCGGCTTGGACTGGCATTCCTGCAGGCAAAATGATGCAGGGCGAAACCGAGAAGCTGCTGGCAATGGAAGAGGAATTGGGCACCCGCGTGGTTGGCCAATTGGATGCCGTGCGAGCAGTGTCGGATGCTGTGCGTCGTGCCCGTGCTGGTGTTGCGGATCCGAATCGTCCTATGGGTTCGTTCCTGTTCCTTGGCCCGACTGGTGTTGGTAAGACGGAGCTGGCCAAGGCGCTTGCTGGATTCCTGTTCGACGATGACCGCGCAATTGTCCGCATTGATATGTCGGAGTACGGCGAGAAGCATTCGGTTGCTCGTTTGGTTGGCGCCCCTCCCGGCTATGTGGGTTACGACGCCGGTGGCCAACTCACCGAGGCAGTACGACGCCGCCCGTATTCGGTGGTGCTCTTCGATGAGGTGGAGAAAGCACACCCCGATGTGTTTGATGTGTTGCTCCAGGTGCTTGACGAAGGTCGCCTCACTGATGGCCAGGGCCGTACGGTAGATTTCCGGAACACTATCCTGATTCTTACCTCAAACTTGGGTGCAGGCGGAACTCCTGAGCAAATGTTGGAAGCTGTCAAGCGCGCGTTTAAGCCAGAGTTTATTAACCGCCTGGACGATGTGGTGGTCTTCGAGGCATTGTCGCCCGAACAACTCACAAGCATTGTGGACATTCAGGTTGCGCAACTCGCTCAGCGGCTTGCTGCGCGTCGCCTGCAGCTGAACCTCGATGAGGGCGCACGCACCTGGCTTGCCGAACGTGGGTACGACCCGGCATATGGTGCCCGCCCGCTGCGTCGTTTGATTCAACAGGCGATCGGCGACGAGCTTGCTAAAAAGCTACTAGAAGGGGAAATCCGCGACGGTGACACTGTGCACGTACGTGCGGGAGAGGGCGTCGATAAGCTGCAAATTAGCGGTAGCTAATCTTTTCGACGCCGCGGCCAGCCCCGGCGGTACACCCACCCTCACTGTGGCACCACAAATGGGGGTGGGTAAGGGGGGTCCAATCGGATACAGCACTAATGCTGCTACCATCGGCGGATGCACGTTTGCTTTTTTTAAAGCTTGTATCCAACAAAGTTGGTAAAACTGATTGGAGCCTAAATACATGCGACCCTCATCCCGGATCATGAAGGGAACCGCTGCCAGCCTTTTTGCTTGCCTTTTGCTTACCGGCTGCGATGAAAACGCAGTACAAAAGTTTGCAACATCACAGACGCAATCACCTACTGTGAGTCAGCAATCGCCCGTTGGTGGTGAACAACCGCCTGTCGGTGAGTACACCATTAACCCACCGCCAGAGCAGACCGAAACCGAAGAAATTATCCAGCAACAGCCACATTTTGAAGAAAGTGAACTTCCGAAAGTCCCCAAGATTTCCGGTGAGGAAGTCCACGTTGATGAGGCGCTGTTCCAGCCAACTTTGACCGCCGAGTCCACCGAATTCACCGGTGTTGGTGGCCCGGAGCCTGTGAGTGACTGTGCCGCAAACCCCGACATCACCTGCGAAAATGCCCCGCTGACCTCGGAAGTCGCTGAACCTACGGAAAGTGCTGAGGCGCCGGGCGTCGAAAAGCCGCAGGAGGAAACACCGACCACGGAGGCGCCACCTGAAGAACCCAGCTCCAGCGTTGAAGCCCCGGTCGACGGCGGGCAGAACTTTGCCTCGCTGACGGAAGCGCGGAACTCGCACACCACCGAAGCTTCATTCAGCATCAGCGACGAGCATTCGCGGGTAGTGTTTGAACGCGATCTAACCAAAGCACAAGGCGCCGACGTTGAGGTAGAAATCGGTGGTGCCATCTATGGTGCGAAGTTCGAAACCGAAGTTTCTTTACTTGCTTTCGAAGTTGGAAATGACAGCACCGACATTATCCAGCACGCATTAGAAATCGCAGGTAAGCGCAATATCGGCATCGCGTTAAGCCCCACGCAACACTACGTTCTATCCAAGCGCGTATCCATTCCCAAGGGTGTGAAATACCTTGATGGCAAGGGTGCAAGCATTGACGTGAACACCAATGCAAGCGAATCCGAACCGACCAGCGCTTTCGAATTCGTCCACGGTGCCTCCGGTGCGACCGTGACCAACTTCTCGCTGGACCTCGCGGATTCCAAGTTCACCCGAGGCATCGCCGCAATCGCCGTACAGGACGTGGTGATCTCCGGCATAACCATGACCGGCTTGAGCTATCGCGGCATAGAAATGGCTGCTGACGGTGGCGACCTGAAAAACGTCCGCATTGAAAACAACCGCATTGAGAACGTGGTCGGGGAAAAAGAAACCAAAGGTCACGTCATTTCCATCTCCGTGAGTTCCGAACGCTCCGAACCTGACGAGCGCTTCAATAGCAGCCCAAGTCCAATCTGGGATCGCTACACCACCGACGGTACCGTCAGCCCGAACCGGTTTGAAAACTCCGGAATTTCCATTATCAACAACGACATTCACGGCGGATACTACGGAATCAGCTTCTCCGGGGTATCCAACAGCGAAATCCGGGACAACAAAGTCACCGCGAACATGCGCAACATTTCAATGCAGAACAACTGCAACGACAACATCGTCGAGCACAACAACCTGAGCAACAGTTTCTCTTCGAGCGTGCACATCGCGTACAACTCCAACAACAACCAGGTGCTCAACAACACCATCAATTCCGACCGGTCCCACGGCCAGGGCCTGCTCCAGGCCTACCAGGACAGCGACGCGAACACCTTTATGGGCAACTCGGTCACCATTGTTGGCGAGCAGCAGCCAAGTTGGATTTTGTATACCGGCACCGATTCCGACGACAACAAATTCCTCAACAACACTATCGACGGCGCGGCTCGACGCGCTGTTGTAGGCATCGAGTCAATCTGGGACGGGCGTTCAGCGGAATCTAACTTGGGCGGTGATCGAACAAACTTACATTCGTATATGTCTAATGGGACGATCGAAAGTCCTATCGATGAAAGCCGCGTGAATTTCGGTGGCGGACGCGGTCCGCTGAATAACGTGACTGTTCAAGACAATGTCTTCACACCTCGCAACGCGAAAACCCCGCTCATCTACGTTGGTGCTGAAGTCTCGGGCGGCCGCTTAGGAAACGAACGCCTTATCGGAGACATTAACGGCGTGAACTTGGTGAACAACACCATCGTTGGAAACGAATGCTCCGAACTCCTAAAAACCCACGTCGGCGAAATCCCAGAAATAGGAACCGCCAAGATCAACTTCATCAACGAAAGCGTGGGAAACCACAAAACTAGCTAACTTCCGAAGATGATCAGAGGGGATGGCGTGTAAGCCCCGCAGCGTAAAAAGCTGCGGGGCTTTTTGGTTTGGTGACCATGGGTGTGGGTGGGGATGTTGGGGCTTTGGGTGTGGCTTGGATGCTTGCGGTGGCTTGGATGCTTAACCTGTGGGTTGTCCGGAATTGGCTTGTTTTGCTAACCTAACATCGCCAGTTAGCTACATTGCTACTCTAAAACCCCAGGTCGCAAAACT
>JAUMZC010000114.1 GCA_030528295.1 Corynebacterium sp. | reverse complement strand
CAACCTCACTAACTTGACCAAAAACGATGAAACCCGCTGGCAGACGCCCCAGAATCGAGCAATACTTTGTGTCCCAAATACACCAATTCGGGGGTAGTGACCTCAAGGAGCAGTCCGCACACGCTCAACCAGCACCACTTACCCGCATATCCCGCTGATCCAACGCGCCAAGCACACAACCCCACCCCCGCCCCAGTGCGACCACATCCCACTGCACCTACATATCTTGCGCACAAGCATTGACCTGCGGGTTGTCGCCG
The DNA here is from genome assembly GCA_030528295.1 of Corynebacterium sp. Taxonomy (GTDB): domain Bacteria; phylum Actinomycetota; class Actinomycetes; order Mycobacteriales; family Mycobacteriaceae; genus Corynebacterium. The sequence goes on along the minus strand of JAUMZC010000114.1, from coordinate 6,901 downwards.
AAAACACCATGTTGTGCCCAATTGGTGTACAAAGCGACACCGAACCCGCTCTGGAGCAGAAGTTTTGTCGCCAAATACACCAATTGTGCACTACATGGTGTAAAAAGCGACACTGTATATACATGTATCAGCATCTGCGGCGCACAACACCTTCCATCGACCCAGCCCCCACCACCGCGCCCCACCTTTTCCTGGCGTTTTAGCGTAAACTAGCACACCTTAAGCCACGTCAAATATGGAAGTATCACCAGCGCCAGCCTAGTTTCCCACCGCCTCACCCCGCAGTTGCCTGCACTTTTAAGGTTGCTGGTGCCCGCGACGTCGAAAAATATGCCGGATCAGGCACAGATGGCACAAACGTGAAATCGGATTTGCATGAATAAACATCCCTGGCCGGCCTGCCTTCCCAACATCACGCCCCGCAACTGCCTGCATGTTTGAGGTAACTGGCGTGCAGTAAAGCCAAACCCCGCACCACCAAGCGCTGGTGTGAGGGGCGTCGAGAAGCTTGGTTATTTGGATTGTTTGCGGGCGGCGGCGTGGCGCTTATTTACCAAGCTGTGGAAACGTGAGCGTATCTTGCCCATTGTTTCGTGCGCGGTCAACGATGATGCGCTGGAGCCGCGAGTGGCAATCTCAATATCGTCTACAGTGGTTTCGCCAGTACGCAATGAAACCATTTCTGCGTGGTATCGAATCCATACCGCAATCGTCGCTGCAATCGGAACGGATAGGAAGGCGCCCACAATGCCGAAGAGGCCGCCACCGACAAGAACTGCGAGAAGCACAATAACCGGGTGGAGGTTCATGGCCTTGGATTGCAGCATCGGGGACAAGATATTGCCTTCCACCTGCTGGACAACCAGAATCAGAATGAGCACGAATATTGCGGTGGTGGGGCCATTGGACACTAGCGCGATTAAGACGCTGATTGCGCCCGCGGATACGGCACCGACGATGGGGATAAAGCCTGCGAAGAAGGTGATCGTCGCCAAGACCAGGGCTAGTGGCACGCCGAGGAGTACCAAACCGATGCCGATAAAGACGGCGTCAATAAGCGAAACAATTGCCTGCGCGCGAATGAATCCCGCAAGGGTGTTCCATGTGCGGGACAGCACTTCCGTAAGGTGCCAGCCAGCGGTTTCGCCAACGCTGCGGCGCACCCACGGGATGAACTGGTCGCCGTCTTTGAGGAAGAAGAACGTAAGTACAAGCGCAACACCGAGTGTAACCGCGATGGAAGAAACCGCAGATAGGCCGGTAAAAACACCTGAAGCGATATTGCTCGCTTGGGAGTTAATACGGGTGGTTACCTCGTTGACAATGGTATTGATATTTTCCGCGTCTACGTTGAGTGGTGGGCCTTTAATCCATTCCTGAATAAAGCGGATGCCTAAGAGAGCGCGATCGAAAAGATCTTTGGACTGGCTGGAAACATTCGGCGCCATCGATGCAAAAAGTCCGCCAATGGCAACGAACACACCAATAAGTACTAGGAACGAAGCTATGCCAGCATTTACACCCCGGTCCCGTAGCCATTTCACGGGTGGCCACAGCACCGTACAGAACAAAATTGCCAATAGAATTGGCAGCAGGCCTTTCCAAACTTGGGCAAGACCTAGCCATAAAATGTATGCAGCAATTGCCAAAATAATAAAGCGCAGCGCCCAGCCAGCTACCCAGCGCCCATCTTGGCCAAGGATAAGCGCACGGTCTACTTTTGGTGCCTTGCGCGGCGATTTCGGCTCGTTGGCGCCTTGTGGTTCCTCAGGTGCAACATCGTCCATAGGTTCTTGCGTTTCTTCGACGAAATTGGCGAGGGATTCGGTGGGGTCGGTTTGGTTATTCATCATTGCCTTACTTTGCCATGAGTATTCGAAACTACCAACATACGTAGTCAATTTGTTACTAGATGCGCTGAACATCTTGTATGGCGCGCAATTTATGTGGTGATAGTGGTGCAGCTCATTCGATAAAATGGGCGAGAAATATTATGTAATGAGTGTAACTAGAAATGAATGGAAGGCATAACTATGGCGACAGTAACTATTATCCTGTTGCTATTTGTAGCTACTGCGGTTGGGCTCATCATCAGCTTGAAAGCAGTTTTCAGTGGGAATAGATCCGCCGTGAAAACTGGCTTGGGCTATGGGATCCTTACGATGCTCTGTGCGGTGGCGATTATTTTGTACTGCGGTTACGTCCAGCGGGCGTTAAATACTATTGAACTTCTTGTTTGGGCAATTATCATTGCGGCGTTTTCCTGGATCAGTTTCCGAGCTCAGAAAACGCCGCCGGATTCCTAGGTGTTCAAGTTGATGTTTTGCTGGTAAAGATGCGCTTGGGAGATTAGCAAGACGGGCAAAATCACAATCGTAGCCAGACCCAGAGTAAAGCCGATTAAAGCTGATGCGAGGGCGCTTAACAGAGTATAGATAATCAATGAGCTGTAGTGCCGTTTGCCCGCTTTAATTCCTTCCGTGATGCAATATCCCACCCCGCCTTTACCATCGGCTGCATAGTACGCCCAGAACATGATAAATGGCGTGAGCAAGAACAGCAGCAGTGATACAAGTATCGGCACAAATATCCCAAAAATTACGTACGAGCCAAATTCGCCATTATCAATCGAGTTCGCATCTAGTTGAGCCGTAAGGGGGTATTGAGGCAATTGGGTTGTGATGCTGAATAACGCTGAAATGAGGCTCTTGAAGGCCGCAACCACACAGGTTATTGCAAACGTCGGCATGCGGAATACCTCTCCGAACGTTGCTTTTATACCACGTGATTCAAGAATTGATGCGTAGGTGAACCATGCATCTATTGGTATGAAAATTAATGCAGCACCAATAATCACGCCGACGAGGATGGATGCAGGAAAATCTCGTATGCTGCCATCGCTTTGGAACATGTAATTGAGCAGCCACACCACAAGTGCGATGGTCAGGATGGTAACGATCACGACGTATCCTGCCGTGCTGCCAATCCAAAATTTCTTGTTGAATTTGAGTTGTTGAATGCCAAACCGAAAGGCGGTCCCCACATCAAGTTTTTGTGATTGTGATGGAATTGGCCCGCCGCCCTGAAGGTGCTGCAAGTTTTCCTCAGGTCCGTATGGATAGTACGGGTATTGACCTGTCATACGAAATGGTACTTTCTGTAGTGCTACGTGTTTTTACATCTAATTTACCTGTGATTTCGCTGTGGGACTACTCGAGAAAACAACAAAGCGGCAGCGCCATCAGTACAGCACAAGCTGCACAAATGGCCCTGCCGCTAATAATCTAGCTAGTTAGGAGTTTTCTCCTTTGATGTAGCCAAAGCGGTGCTTCGTTGTGGAAACTGCTTGTTCTTTCAGGAAGTGCAGCAGTTCGCGGCGGCCGTCAGCAAGGACCGGGGTGTCAATCACAACGGAACCATTGAGCGCTGCCCATTCGTAAATGGTCGATGGCACTGGGGCATCGCCGATGGCGCGGATGCGAGAGTGCGGTGGGAACCATTCGTGGGTTTCCAGGCGGCGCAGTTCGGTGCCGGTGCGTAATGCGGCGAGCTGGAGGCGGGCGAATTGTTCTTCGTCATCGCCAACCACGTACAGGGTTTCCAGCGGACGGTAACGGAACACGTTGGATTCGCATCGAAGCCCGGTGAAGTCCTGTTCAACGCCGAATTCTGTGCGCCAGGCTAGTTCGTCGAGGGCGGCGGCGCGCCGCAGGAAATCGGTGGTCGCAAGTTCGCGGTAGGCGGGTTCGAGGCTCACCGACGGAACGTCAGATGGAACGTCGGTCCAGGTTCCCAGCTGGGCAACATAGTTGGGTCCACCGGCTTTAGCGCCGACACCTACGGAGGAGTTCTTCCAGCCGCCAAATGGTTGGCGCTGGACAATAGCACCGGTAATTCCGCGGTTAATATAGGCGTTGCCCACCTCAACCTTTTCGCGCCACAAGGCGATTTCGTCTTCATCGAGGGAGTGGATGCCGCCGGTCAGGCCGAACCCAGTGCTGTTCTGCCATTCGATGGCTTGTTCAAGGCTCTCGGCGTGCATAATGCCGAGCACCGGACCGAAGCACTCATGGGTGTGGAACCAGCTGCCGGGGCGAACGTTATCGCGGATACCCGGTGACCATAAGGTGCCTTCTTCGTTGAGTTTTTCGGGTTTGACCAGCCAGGTTTCGCCAGTTTCAAGCTTGGTGAGGCCGCGGAGAAGCTTGTCGCCAGGAGGCGAGATCAGGCCATTCATGGTGGTGGCAAGCTCGGAGCCATAGCCTACGCGCAGGGTGCGGGTGGCGTCGATAAGCTGATCGGTAAACCGTCCAACATTGCCCACGAGGATGACCAGCGAGGCGGCGGAACACTTCTGGCCGGCGTGCCCGAATGCGGACTTGTACACGTCGGCCACAGCCAAGTCGGGGTCAGCTGAAGGCGTAACAATGATGGCGTTTTTGCCGGAGGTTTCCGCGTGGATATTCATCTCTGGCTTCCAGCCGCGGAAGAGGGCGGCGGTTTCGGAAGCGCCGGTAAGAATAATGGCGTCGACATCCGGGTGGGACATCAGGCGGCGGCCAGCGTCGGCTTCGTCGGTGTGCATAATGCGGGCGAGGTCTTCACCAATACCTGCTTTGCGTAGGGCAGTCATGGCAACCTCGGCGCATCGGCGAACCTCCGGTGCTGGCTTCAAAATGACTTTCGCGCCCGCAGCGATGGATGCGAATACGCCGCCGAGGGGGATGGCCACCGGGAAGTTCCACGGTGAGGCGACTACAACCAGGTCATGTGGGGTGAATTCGGAATGGCCGGGAATATTAAGGGACGTGGCGCATTGTGCGTAGTAGCGGGCGAAGTCGATGGCTTCGGAGACTTCCGGGTCGGCTTCGGCGATGGTTTTGCCTGCTTCGTGGGTCATTACGCCGAGGAGGTCTTGGCGAATGTTTTCCAGCTCGTCCGCCGCACGCCGTAGCAATGCTGTGCGTTCAGCGACGTCGAGACGCGGGGTGGTAAGCAAATCGTTGACGGCAGCATCAACTTCATCAACGTCGGTGATGAGCTTCCATTTGGGCTGTGGGTCGGTGAGCTTGCGTGCCCACTCTAAGGTTGACAGCAACGCCGGGTCCGAATCAGAGGCGTTAAAGGTTTCTGGGGTGGTGATGCGGCGTGATTCCTCAGCAACGTTCCAGCGGTTCGCCACCGAATTGCGGAACCGCACCTCCTGCTCGGAAAGGTCGCCGCCGAACAGGGCGAAGAGGAAGTTTTCGGGGGCACCGTTTTCCTCAAGGCGGCGCACCAGGTAGCTGACCGCGACGTCGAAATCCTCCGAGTGCACCACCGGCGTGTAAAGGATCACCGTCCCCACCGCTTTGCGCACCGCCTCGGCCTGTGCGGGGGCCATACCCTGCAGCATCTCCACATCAAGCTGCTTTTCGACGCCGCGCTCCACGCTGAGTTCATAGGCGGCCGCCACCGAAAACAGGTTGTGGGAAGCGATGCCTACGCGAACATTCTCATGCTCGGGGCGCAGAATGTAATCCATCATGCGCAGGAAGTTCGCATCTACTTCCTCCTTGGTGGCGTATGGTGCCGGATACCAGCCGTGAAGTTCCGCATCGACCTTTTCCATGGAGAGGTTTGCGCCTTTGACCAGGCGAATCTTAATCTTCGCGCCACCTGCTTCGGCGCGTCGCTTGGCGAATTTGGCGAGTTGCTGCAATGCCTGGGACGAATCCGGCAGGTATGCTTGCAACACGATGCCTGCCTCAAGTCCAAGGAATTCTTCTTCCATGAGCAGTTCTTCAAACAGGCGGATGGTGACGTGGAGGTCCTTGTACTCCTCCATGTCCAGGTTGATAAACGGGTGCGGATCCCGTTGCATAGCTACTCGGTACAGCGGGCGCAGGCGTTCCTTAAGAAGCTCAGTGTTGCCGTCGATGTCCCATGGGTTGAGCTGCGCAACAACTGATGTTGCTTTGATGGAGACGTAATCAACCCGAGGGTTTTTCAAAAGTTCGATCGTGCGTGTGAGGCGGTTGTTTGCTTCGCCGTCGCCGAGCACAGCTTCACCGAGCAGGTTCACGTTCAGGCGGTAGCCCTTCGCCTTGGAATCGTCGAGGAGCTTGTTGAGTGCCTTACCTTCCGCATCGAGCACCAAGTGGCTCACCATTTGGCGGAGCCTTGTGCGGGCGGCGGGCATGATGAAGTTTGGCACGAACTTTGCCATTTTCGCGCCGGTGTTGACGAGCGCGCGATCGACCGGCCCGATAAAGCCCGGCAGCTTATCTTCGGTGAGTTTGGTGAGTTCGCGGGCGGCGACGCTGTTGTCTTGTGGGCGTGCGACGCGGTCAACGAATCGCATGGTGAATTCGACGCCGGTGGGGTCGTGCACCATTGCGGCGAGTTGTTCGGTTTCCTTGGATTTTGTGGATTTTGTTTCTGCCGCGAGCCATTCGTTTGCGCGGGCAATGACCCGATCTTGAAGATTCTCCAGGTCACGATTGATGTAAGTCACGGTGGGGCTCCTTGTAGAGATTTAAAACTTTTTAGAGTTGAGGGTTGGGAAGCTTTAAATCTTGAAGAGTTGGCGGGCGGTCCCCGGCGGGCCGAATGCGTCCGCCAACTGTTTGTGGCAAGGAGCCTGTTTCCTGCGTGACGCATAGTGCGAAGACTCCAAGGGGGAGGTGAACAGGCTCAAGCAAGGGAAGACGCTGTGCTCCGATTGGGTCCCACAACGAGAATTGCGCCTCCACTGGGGCTGCCAAAGTTCCCTCGCTTCCGTTTTGGTTTGTAGGTACGTAACGTGAAATAGGCTGATTACCAGAGAGTTTATGGCTGGGATCACGTATTGGCTAGAGGGGGTAAGGGCGGGGGTTGCATTGGTTGGTTTTCTGTTTGTGGGCATGGGTGTTGGCCCCTG
>JAUMZC010000113.1 GCA_030528295.1 Corynebacterium sp. | reverse complement strand
CCCGCGCTGCCGGGCAGTGAGCAAATTTTCAACTCAGAGCGCCAGCGAGTGCCCCAACACCCAAGGAGCACACCATGACGCAACCCACAACAGCCACCATCGGCCCTTGCCACATCCTGCGCGCTAACTGCCTGGACGCGCTGGCCAGCCTGCCTACGCCGCCTGGCGGCTTTGATGCCCTCATCACCGACCCACCCTACAGCAGCGGCGGGCGCACAGCCGCAGAACGGCACAGACCGCCCTCTGATAAATATGTGCAGCAAGGCACGCATGCCGCCCACAACATCGACTTTGCCGGCGAGATGATGGATGCGCGCAGCTGGACACACTGGTGTGCGCACTGGCTGGATCTGGCGCGCCAACAGGTCAAGCCCGGCGGTTATGCCGTGGTGTTTACCGACTGGCGGCAACTACCGGCCTTGACGGACGCGATCCAGATCGCAGGTTGGCACTGGCGCGGCGTGGCGGTGTGGGATAAGGGCACGGGCGCACGCGGCCCGCACAAGGGCTACTTCAGGCATCAATGCGAGTACGCCGTCTGGGCCAGCAATGGCCCGTTGCCTGCAGCCAAGCACGGCGGGCCGTGGCCAGGCTGCTACAAGGTATCGGTGGTGCCCAAGGACAAGCTGCACATGACCGGCAAGCCGGTTGAGCTCATGCGCCAGCTGGTCTCCATCGTGCCGCCCGGTGGCCACGTGCTTGATCCCTTCATGGGCAGCGCCAGCACAGGCGTGGCCTGTATCGAGACGGGCAGGCGTTTCACGGGCGTCGAGGTCACGCAGCACTACTACGATGTGTCGGCCAGGCGCTTGGCAGAGGCGGTGGCCAGGCAGCTGGCCACATAAAGCAAAACCGCCCTCGAGGGCGGTTTGTGACTTGTCCCAAATTTGCCGACGTCGGCGATTTGGCTACTTGGGCGGGCGGCCAGACCACGGCTTAAGCCCTGCGGCCAGCGCGGCGCAAGCCAGCGCCGTGCGCCGGTCAACAACCACGGGCTTGCCCGTGGTGTGGCACACCCCGCGCCGCATGCGCCCTACGGTGGCAGGCGTGCATCCCAGCCGTTCAGCCGCCTCACGCTCCGTCAGGCCCATGTGCTGCATCCAAGCGTCAAAATCTTTGTGGTTCATGCACTAAATTTTAGTGTATAATGCGAAGCATGGTTAGCAAGAAAGCCAACCACCCGACCCGGCGGACCCGGGGCGCTCCGGCAAATAGGCTGGGGCAAAGATCAGGAGATCAACATGCAAGTAGCCATCAAGGGCGCATCCTTTACCACCAGCCTTTTGCTCATCAACCCCGATACAGAGGTTGATTACGTTGCAGACTTTATCGGCAACGCAGGCGGTCTCACCAATGGTGATTTCGTTTTCGACCACGAGCAAGACTGCTACGTCTGCGACAGAGACACGCTTGAGTGGTGGGAGCAGGTCATTTCCGATCAGCAGCAGCTGGCATACCGTATCCATGACCTTTCCCGTGTTCATGGCGAGGAGCCTGTGCGCGCAGCCTTTGCACACGTTAGCGTTGAGCTGGCAGATGAGGCAGCAGCAATCAACAGCGCGCTTGACGACGCTTTTGGCGCGGCGGACAACTAAGTAACGCATCAAGGCCGCCGGGCCAGCCCGGCGGCTTTCTTCAGGAGAAAACATGGAGCACGCACAGAAACTGGCCCAACAGGCCATGCTCGCCCACTATGACGAGGCTCGCGTACAACTGGAGCGTAAAGGGCTATTCGGCAAGGATCTCGACCGCAAAGCCCGCAAGCTGGCGCTGCGCCTAGGCGGCGTTCGCCTGCCCGAAGGGGTCACTCTGGCATGGGCCACACCTGACGGCTGGGCGGAAGGTGGCTATCGGGCCGCAGCGCTCTCAATAAAGGCGGTCGAGGCATGAGCAACGAGACAGACAATATTTGCACCAAGCCCTTGCCCGAGTGGGCGGCAGGGGTCGTCAACATCAATAACCGTCACCACAACCTTTACGGCAACTACAGCAGCACAGGCGAGGTCTATTTGCGGGATGACGGCATGTTTGCCTATGCTGATGGGCAACCCTACGCGCCTACAGATGCCCTGTACGTGATTGATGGCAAGCTGGTGCGCGAGATCCCTCAATCGGAGATTGATCGGTTTGCGCGCGACTACGATGGCCTGATTGACAACATGATCGCCAAGTCGTCCAAGATTGACCGGAGCGCGCCGCGTGACGATGTGGCCAAGCGTTACCCGCATGCCTGCCCCCATAACGGCGATTGGCGGGTGTACGCAGAGGTGGATGCCATCAGCGATCAGCATGATCCGGGGGCCATCCTGGCCTATTTTGCGCGCAAGCATTTTGATCAGCACCAGCGGTTTTTGCCGGGGTATTTGCATGTGGCCAACCCGGCCTCTGTCTCTCCCCGTTTGCAGGCTGCGATTCGCGCTTACCACAAGCGCGGAGGCCCCCTGGGCGCATCGGCGATAGAGGCGCTGGATGGCGACATCCACGATGGCCCTTGCATCAATCACATCACGCTCACAACTGGCCACAACCGTCGTTCGCCACGCGCAGAGGTGTCCGACGAGACGCTGGCCATTTTGCACACTTGGCTGCTTGACGCCTGTGGCAGCCCTGACCCGGTGCCATTGCCTGCGCCCTCTTTGGCGCATTACAGCGCCCACGTGCTGCGCAGCCCTGATGGGGGCGGCCTCGTGCTCACGGTCTATGCCCCTTGGGGGCCTCATATACAAGGGCAGCCCAACAAGGGTAAGACCGCACCACTGATCACGATGGGGGTGGCCCAGCGAGCAGACGAGGCCGAGCAGCTTTGGCGCTATCTAGTGGACGCTTTTGGCGCACACCCCTCAGCCAAGATGCCGCCTGTGCCGTGGTGTGCAGTCTCTCTGCATGAGCCTCTCTCCGTGTTGCGTGATGCGCTGGAGTGGCTGGGAGACTTTGAGCGTTGTGCTGCTTGGGCGTGGATCACTCGCAATCCGGCCCTGACAGCCGTGCCGGGCGGCAAAAGGAGTGTGTGATGAGCGCAGAATTTCGGACGCTTTGCCACAGCCTAGGGCTGAGCACCCAGGCGCTGGCCAATTACGTACAGGTAAGCAAGCGCAGTGCCGAGCACTGGTTCGCCGATGGTGAGCCGCCCAAAGGCGTGGTGGATGACGTGCTGCGGCTGGATGCGCTGATACAGCACACCATCCAGCAAGCCATAGACGTGCTGCAAGAGGCGCACGAGGAGATGAGCGAGGAGCCGCAGGACGTGGAGCTTGTGGTCTACCGCACCGCCGAGGCTTGGCACGCAGCACACCCCGAATACAAGGGCCTGCCCATCCAGACGCACAGCATCATGCTCGCGCGCACCAAACAGGCGCTGGCCAACATCGGCCTGCCGACGCTGTTTCGGTATGCGGACTGACCTTTTCCCTAGCCCCGAGAGGATGGTCGGGCGTGGTGTGTTTCGCCCTATGTAATTTTGTTGCAACGGGCGAAATGCTGCTGGGGGCTGATTTATCGCGCTGGCATGCCCTCAAATATCGCGCCGCGCTTCACCAACAGCAAACCCAATCCAAGTCCAGATAAGCAAAAGCCATCAAACGCACGGTGTTGCCAGGCCGATTCGCCTTGGTTTGCCTCTGTTTCTGCGAGCGCTGCTTTTGTGCTTCTTGATGGAGCAAGCGCAGTAAGCGTTTCGTTTCGCCTCATCACAAAATCAAGCAATCCAACAAGCTTGGATACAGCTCGTTTTTTCAAACAATGTCACACTTGCGCACTTTCATTGTCAGGTTAAAGAAGCTGGCAGCGACATGAGTGCCTGTTGGGGTGCAGAATGCTGCCCCCATTTGTTTGGGCTGTTATTGCAAGCGTGTTGCATGCGCTTGCCGGAAATAAACACGGCGTACGAAAGGTCAGGCAACAGGGCCAAGCCGTACAGGCAAGAGGGCGGGTTTTTTCGCCAGATTTGGAAAGATGGAGTCGGATAGCTTGAGTTGGGTGTGGAGTGGCGTGCGTGCCATTCTGGGGGGAATTGTGGTGTTGCTAGCCTTGTACACGCTGCGCCACATGTGGTTCACCTTGCAGCGCCTGTTTGGCACGCAGCGAACTTTGTATGAGCCGGTGGTTTTGGGCGAGTGGCCGCGCGTGGCGGTGTTCATTGCGGCGCACAATGAAGAGGCCGTGATTGCCGACTGCCTGGACTCTTTGCTGGCCATCGATTACCCGCTGGACAAACTCACCCTGATCCCGGTCAACGACCGGTCCAGCGATGGCACCTACGACATCATCGAAGACTATGTGCGCCGTTACCCGGGGCGCATCCAGCCCTTTCACCGCAGCGAGGGCAAGCCCGGCAAGGCGGCTGCCCTGAAAGACGCCACCCAAATTGTTCAAGAACGCGGTCTGGCCGATGTGATCGTGGTGTTTGACGCCGATTACATCCCCAATCGCGGCTTGCTCAAGCAAATCCTGGCGCCTTTTTTCGATCCGGAAACAGGGGCGGTGATGGGGCGCGTGGTGCCGCAAAACGCCAGCTTCAATCTGCTCACGCGCATTCTCGATCTGGAGCGGGCCGGGGGGTATCAGGTCGATCAGCAGGCGCGCGAAAACATCGGCGGCGTGCCGCAATACGGCGGCACCGTGGGCGGCATACGCTTGCGTGCCCTGGCCGATTCCGGCGGCTGGCACGACGATGTGCTGGCTGAAGACACCGATCTGACCTATCGCCTGCTGCTCAATGGCTGGCGCACGGTTTACCTCAACCACGCCGAATGCTACGAAGAGGTGCCGCAGAGCTGGGCGGTGCGTGCGCGCCAGATCGGGCGCTGGGCCAAGGGGCACAACCAGGCGCTGGGGCGTCATGTGTTTTCCACATTGGGCAAGCGCACGGGCAGCTTCATTGGCAAGCTCGATGCGATGGCCTTGTTGGGCGTTTATGCGATGGGGCCCTTGCTGCTCTTGGGCTGGGTGCTGGCCATTCTGGTGTTTTATGCGCGCCCCGATGGCTGGGCGCTGATGTGCTATGTCTGCGCCTTTTCGGTGATGATTTTTGCCTGCTTCGGCAACTTTGCAGCGTTTTTTGAAGTGGCGGCTGCCTGCCATCTGGATGGGCACCGCCGCCGCCTGCGCTTGCTGCCCTTGTTGGGGGTGAGCTTTCTGGTGAGTTTGTTCAGCATCACCAAGGCGACGCTGGATTTGATGCTGCTCGACAAACTGTTCAAGCGCCAGTTCAAGTGGGACAAAACCGTGCGCTATCGCAGCAAGTCGGTGGCAGAGCCTGCAGCCCCGGCCCCTGCGCAGCTTGCTGCCGATGCAGCCGCGTTGGCGCCGGGCATGCAGGCGGCGCCAGGCGTTGCGCCGTGTGTGACCGAAGGCAAAAGGCAGGGCTGAACGATGGGGGCAACGATGTGGTGGAGCTTGGCGCTCATTGGCGTGGTCATCGTGCTGTTTGGCGTGCCGCTGATCCCGGCCTTGCTGGAGTTGCGGGGCGGCCGCAAGGCCGATCCGATTTTCATCGATGCCGCTGGCAGCGCGCTGATTCCGCGTACGGGAGAGCATCTGGATGAAACAGGCGGCCCGTGGCCGGTGCGTGTGAAGGCAGGCGGCGCGTTTCATCGCATTCAGGGCTCTTACATCCATTTTGGCGCTGCACCGCCTTCGCTTGCAGTCGTGCTTTCTGGGCAAACGCCGGTCAAGCCTTATGTGGCTTTTGACGAAACGCCCACGCACAGCAAAGACGTGCGCCTGACGAAAGGCGAAATGCTTTATGGCAATCAGGTGGTGCACGGCAATTTGGTGATGCATGCGGGCAGCCGCATCGTGGGCAATGTCAAGGTACATGGCGAAGCCCGCATCGGCGAGGACTGCACGATCAGCGGTTCCTTGTTTTGCTTGCGCAATGTGCGCGCCAAAGAACGGGTGCAATTGCTCGGCCCTGTGGCCGTGAACGGTTATTTGCGCCTGGGTACGCACAGCGTATTGGGCAGCCCCGAGTATCCGATCAGCGTTTCGGCGCGCCTGATCCAGTTGGGTGACGGCAGCCGCGCGCACGGAGTGGTCAGGGCTTTGGAAAGAGGCAGGGTGGTACCGGCACGATGGAAGCAGACTTCAAAACCCGATTCGTCGCGCTGATGGCGTGTGTCAGCAGCAGCCTGGGCGTGGCTCATGCCGCGCCTTCTTCGGCCCAGGCGCCGAAGGTGGCCGCTTCGGCTGCGGCAAGCCCAGCACCAGCACGGGCGCATCAGGCGCATTTGCAGCCTTTCATCTATCCGGACGGCGCCATCTCCATCTTGCCGATTGCTGCAGGTGCGTCGGGGACTGTGGGGCAGGGCGATTCCAAACAGCCCAAGGTGGATCCCTACTTTGCCAACCAGGCTTTGATCACGGCGCTGCAAGGCGGCTTGGACGTGCAGCGTGAAACGGTCAATTGGTTGCGCTGGCTGTTGCCACGGCAACGCAGCGATGGCAGTTTTGACCGCTATTGCCGCCAGGGCGCGCAATGGCGCGCTTGCGCCAGGGCCGATGCAGACGACTCGACTGCAGCCACCACCATCCAGTTGATCGCTTTGTCCAAAGCCAAGCTGCCAGCCGATGTGCGTGCGCAAGCCGAGAAGGCCAGCCAGAAGGCCAATCTTTTGCTGCAACGCCTGCGCCTGCCCACTGGAACCTACAAAACGCATGTGGACGCCACAGCCCCGGTGGTGGAATACCTCATGGACAACGCAGAGGTCTATGCCGCATTCAGAGACAGCGGCCAAACCCAACGGGCTGCCGAGTTGAAAGCCGCCATCGAAAAACGCTTCAGAACCGGCCCCGATACCTGGGAGCCGGCCTACCCCCTGTATGCCAAATTCGCTTTCTATCCGCACGCCCTGGCCTACACCTACCGTTGGCACAACGGCCTGGTGGATGCTTCCAAGCTGACCGCCGAAGCGGCCAACTGGATGGCGATTTACGGCAAGACCTGGCTGGCACGCAGTGCCGACCCCTTCCCCTGGGGGCTGACGGCCTGGGGCATGCACAAGGGCGCGCCCATCGGGGCAAGGTGCTGGCGGGCGCATGCGGCTGCCGTCAAGCTCAGCAACCGCTGGACGGTGCTGGACCAAGCCGCAGATGATGCGCTGGCTGCCGCAGGCATACAGCCGCAAATCGTGCCATCGGTCTGCCCGATGGAAGGGGAGGCAGGGC
>JAUMZC010000112.1 GCA_030528295.1 Corynebacterium sp. | reverse complement strand
AAAAACGCGAATTTTATGGAATCTGCGACGAAAAACGGCCTTTTTTGTCACAAATCCCATAAATTTTGCCAAAAAAATGGAATCTGTGACAGATCGCAGGTCAGCGGTTGTGCGCAACAGTTGTGTGCAACATACTTTCCTGTCACAAATTCCATAAAATCCGTTGTTCTGATGGAATTTGTGACAACCCCCAGGCCACTAAGGATATATTGTGACGTAGATTACTTGATTCTTCTTTGCGGTGAGCGAAAACGGCGCTGGAGCTGAGCACGGCGTCGAGAAGCTTTGCGACGCCGCGTTCAGTGTGGCGTGTTACGTGGTCATTGCGTAGGAAAAGTGTTGTGGGTCACGTCGCGGAGGATAGGTTGTGCCCACTTGTCACAGATTCCATAAAATCGGGCGAAAAAATGGAATTTGCGACAGAAAATTAAATGGCGCACAAGCATTCACCAGGGATCTGTCACACTTTCCATAAAAAACGCGAATTTTATGGAATCTGCGACGAAAAACGGCCTTTTTTGTCACAAATTCCATAAATTTTGCCAAAAAAATGGAATCTGTGACAGATCGCAGGTCAGCAGTTGTGCGCAACGTGATTTCCTGTCACAAATTCCATAAAAAACCGCCGAAAAAATGGAATCTGTGACAGATCGCAGGTCAGCGATTGTGTGCAACGTGATTTCCTGTCACAAATTCCATCGGAACCTGCAGATTTTATGGAATCTGTGACAAACCCCAGGCCAGCAAGGATTTATTGTGACGCAAGTTACCTGATTCTCCTTTCCAGTGAGCCAAAGTAATGTTGAGCCCAGCCGCGGCGTCGGCAAGCTTAACGATGGTGCGCCAACCGCTGGCAGATCAACGCGTTAAGGAATACGTTTATCACAGCACGGGCATGCCGGATCCAACCACGACCTGATGGGAACAATAGTGCGCAAGCGCTATTACATTGGTTACCTCAGGGGTGGGGCTGAAAACCCCTGCTTAATTGCCCTGAATCGTTAAATGTGCAGGTCATTCGGTTTGACAGGGGTGTTTTGCATGCGTTGAATCGTAGGTCGTGTATACCTTTTTCCGTTCTGCTCACACTGCATGTTGTGTAGCGGTTGTTTCAATTTTCGCATTGGTGCTTGCGGGTTGTTCGGCAACTGGTGGTGCGCCGCGTGCAACCGACGGTGGTGCTGATTCGGGTGTTGGGGGTGGTGGCGTCGATACGCCTCGGCGAGTGGTGGCGATGGTGAGCCACGGCGCCCCCGGCGACACGTTTTGGGATTTGGTGCGCAAGGGGGCGGAGGACGCGGCGCGGAAAAACAACATTGAGTTGCGTTATTCGTCGGATCCGCAGGCGCCGAATCAAGCCAACCTTGTACAGTCGGCTATCGACGCCCAGGTTGCCGGCATTGCGGTCACCTTACCGAACGCACAGGCTATAGGTCCCACGGCGAAAAAGGCTGTGGATGCGGGTATCCCGGTGGTTGGTTTAAACGCCGGAATGAACGAATACCAAAAGTATGGTTTGCAGGGTTTCTTCGGGCAGGATGAATCCGTTGCTGGCGAGTTGGCAGGTAAGCGGCTTGCGGAAGATGGTGCAACGAAGGTGTTATGCATTATTCATGAGCAGGGGAATTCTTCCCAAGAAGCCCGGTGTGGTGGGATTCAAAAAACGCTGGGCAAATCCGTGGAGATTCTGTATGTGAATGGTCAGGATCTGACGAGCGTGCAGGCGACCGTGCAGGCGAAACTTGCCCAGGATCCCAGTATCGATTGGATCATGGGTTTGGTTGCTCCAGTTGCGCTCACTAGTGTGAAAGCAGTGGAAAATACCGGGAGTTCAGCGAATATTTCGACATTCGATACTAATAGTGAATTAGTGGATGCGATTCAAACTGGCAGCATTCAATGGGCTGTCGATCAGCAACCCTACTTGCAGGGGTATTTGGCTGTGGATTCGTTATGGCTAGATATTCGTAATGGTTCCACGCTTGGCGGTGGTCAGCCGGTATTTACCGGCCCGTCATTTGTAGATAAAGGAAATGTGGACCAGATCGCAGAAGCCGCGAAGGCAGGTCTTCGATGAATGCAACGGCGGAAACGCGCCTTCAACAACGTTCCACGTTCGACCGCATTATTCGGCGCCCTGAACTGGCGAGCTCCTTGGGCGCCCTGGTAATCTTTGTCCTCTTTATGGCGGTTGCACCCGCGTTTCGCACATGGGATGCCTTTGCCACGGTGCTGTATGCGTCGTCAACGATGGGCATTGTCGCGCTTGCCGTGGGGCTGCTCATGATTGGCTCCGAATTCGATTTATCCTCCGGTGTGGCAGTAACGTCTGCGGCACTTGCGGCCACGATGCTGAATTACAACCTCCACCTCAATTCCTGGGTGGGGGCCGCAATTTCTTTGGCCATGGCGTTAGCGATCGGTGCGTTGAATGGCTGGCTTGTGACTCGCACTGGTATTCCGTCGTTCTTAATTACGTTGAGCGTCTTTCTGATGCTGCAGGGTTTAAACTTGGCCATTACCAAACTAGTTACGCAGATGGTGGCAACCCCCACTATTGCGGATATGGAAGGCTTCCATGCCGCAAACATGTTCTTTGCCAGTAACGTTAACGTGTTCGGTGTTCAGGTCCGGATTACGGTCTTCTGGTGGATCTTGTTTGTTATCCTCGCATCGATCTTGTTGCACCGCACCAAGTTCGGAAACTGGATCTTTGCAGTCGGTGGTGACGCGCAAGCCGCATATGCCGTTGGCGTGCCAGTTCGTCGGGTAAAGATTGTGCTCTTTATGCTGGTTGGATTTGCCGCGTGGTTTGTGGGCATGCATACCCTGTTTGCATTTGATTCCATCCAAGCTGGCCAGGGCGTGGGCAATGAATTCCTGTACATTATCGCCGCGGTGATTGGTGGATGCGCACTCACCGGCGGAAAAGGCACCGCAATTGGTACGGCAATCGGTGCGCTGATTTTCGGCATGACCAACCAGGGGATTGTTTACGCTGGGTGGAATCCTGATTGGTTTAAATTCTTCCTCGGTGGAATGTTGCTTTTCGCGGTACTCACAAATCTTTCGGTGGCTAAATATACGGAGGCCCGATAATGGCGCTTGTTTCACTACGGAATGTAAGTAAACGCTACGGGGCATTTGCTGCGCTATCTGACATTAATTTGGATATCCATGCGGGAGAGGTTGTGTGCGTCCTGGGTGATAATGGCGCGGGCAAATCAACCTTGATTAAAATTCTTGCTGGATTGCACCAGCCAACCTCCGGGGAAATCCACATTGATTCCAAACCTGTGACCTTGGATTCGCCAGCCGCAGCATTGGATGCGGGAATCGCTACTGTGTATCAAGATCTTGCTGTTGTGGGTCAAATGTCAGTTTGGAGGAATTTCTTCCTGGGGCAGGAACTGACAAGCCGCTTCGGATTATTGCGACGCGAAGAAATGCGCCGAATCACGCAGGAACAATTGCAATCAATGGGTATTGATCTTGCGGATATTGAAGTCCCAGTAGCAAGTCTTTCCGGTGGGCAGCGTCAAGTAGTTGCAATTGCTAGAGCGATTTATTTTGGCGCACGGGTGGTAATTCTGGATGAGCCTACGGCTGCTTTAGGCGTGAAACAATCAGGCATGGTTTTGCGCTTTATTGCCACTGCAACAGACCAAGGTGTGGCAGTAATATTGATCACTCATAATCCACATCACGCGTATTTAGTTGGTGATCGATTTACCGTATTAAAGCTGGGCAAGCAGGTGCTTAATGTGCCTCGAGCTGAGGTTTCAGTCGATGATTTAGCATTGCAAATGGCAGGTGGCGGCGAGTTGGACGCATTGCAACACGAACTTTCACGTCGATAGAAATGCAAAACTAAGCACGCAACGTTTATTGAATTGTGACCAACGGAGCAAGTATCGCAGTAGATAGTATCGGGTTTCTCTAATAGCATTCTTTTATATGACCTCATTATCTGCCCTGTTAGCTACCGATGCGATTGCCCTCGACGTCCAAGTTTCCAATTGGAAAGCCGCAATTCGGCTCGCCGGCCAACTCCTAGAATGCACAGGGGCGGTTGAGCCTGAATACACAGAGGCGATGCTGGACGTCGTCAATGACAATGGGCCGTACATTGTTGTAGCGCCAGGGTTTGCCTTTGCCCACGCGCGCCCGTCCCGCGCCGTACATACTACCGCAATGTCGTGGGTGCGCCTCGCTGAACCAGTGGAATTTGGTCACCCCAAAAACGACCCCGTCACCCTAGTGGTCGCCCTCGCCGCAAAAGACACCACCGAGCACACCAAAGCAATGGCACAACTGGCGCGTATGCTCGGCAATGCTGATATTAGAAAACAGCTCGACGCCGCGATGAGTGGCCAAGACTTGCTGGAAATACTGGGCGGTGAACCGCCTCAATCCATCGAGGGCGAACTCGCTCCCGTTCCGGAAGTCGCGTCGCGTCATAAAATTCTGACGGTGTGTGGCAATGGGCTTGGCACTTCACTGTTTTTGAAAAACACGCTGGAAGAAGTGCTCAGTACATGGGGTTGGGCGCCATATGTGACGGTAGAAGCCACGGACACCGTCTCCGCGCGAGGGAAAGCACACGAAGCGGAATTGATCCTTACTTCGTTGGAAATCGCGCGAACATTGGGCGACGTTGGCATTCCGGTGCGCATTATTAATGACTTCACCAATCCTCTCGAAGTTGATGAGGTACTTCGGGATTCATATGACATTTAGCTCACTCGCATGATCGGCGAGCCGTTGATATACCAAGGAGTCAACCGTGAACACGTTGATTGCTGTTTCTGAATTCCTTGTCAATGAAATCCTGGCGGTGCCAGCGTTTCTCATCGGCATCATCACAGCGGTTGGCCTGGTAGCCCTGAGGAAAACCGCAGGACAAGTCATCGGCGGCGCCATTAAAGCCACGCTTGGTTTCCTGCTCATCGGGGCAGGTGCCACGCTGGTGGTGGCTTCGCTGGAACCCCTCGGCGTGATGATCCAAGGAGCCACCGGCGCTCAAGGTGTGGTTCCAACGAATGAGGCCATCGTTGGTATTGCGCAGCAACAATACGGTGCGCAAGTGGCATGGCTGATGATCCTTGGCTTTGTGGTCAGCCTGATCCTGGCCAGGTTCACGCCGCTGCGGTATGTATTCCTTACCGGGCATCACGTGTTGTTTATGGCAACAATGATCACCATTGTGTTGGTCACCGCAGGGTACAACGATTGGGTTGTGATTCTCGGCGGCAGTCTCTTACTCGGGGTGCTGATGGTGGCCATGCCTGCGCTTACTCAACCGTGGACACGGCGAGTCACCGGCAATGATTCCATTGCAATCGGACATTTCGGTTCCGCTGGCTATATCGTTGCTGGCGCGGTGGGGGCCGCTGTTGGCGGCGGGCGGGGCGTCGAGAAGCCAAAAAGCCGGTCCACGGAAGACCTGAAACTGCCCGAAGGCCTGCGCTTCCTGCGCGACTCAATGGTTGCCACAGCGTTATCCATGGCGCTCATGTACGTAATCCTCGCCGTAATATTCCTCGTGCGCGCGGGACAACAACAAGCGTTTAAAGCATTTGAAGACGGCGCCACCAGCATCAGCAACTACATCATGCAGTCCATTACCCAAGGGCTCCAGTTTGGTGTTGCCGTGGCGATTATTCTTTTCGGTGTCCGCACGATCCTCGGTGAGCTCGTACCCGCATTCCAAGGCATCGCGGCCAAGGTTGTTCCAGGCGCGATCCCGGCGCTTGACTGTCCCATTGTGTTCCCATACGCGCAAAACGCCGTGCTCGTGGGATTCATCGCTTCCTTTACCGGCGGATTAATTGGACTGCTCGTGCTTTCCAGCTGGCTCAGCCCGGCATTTGGCGTGGCATTAATCTTGCCCGGTTTGGTGCCGCACTTCTTCACTGGCGGGGCTGCTGGGGTGTTTGGCAACGCCACAGGTGGGCGCCGGGGTGCGGTGTGTGGGGCGTTTTGCAACGGCCTGCTCATCACGTTCCTGCCCGCGTTTCTGCTCGGCGTGCTCGGGGATTTCGGTTCCGAAAACACCACATTTGGGGATGCTGATTTCGGGTGGTTCGGCATTGCGTTGGGGAGTGCAGCTAAGCTCGGTGGCGGTGTTGGGTTAGCGTTGATGTTCCTGCTCGCGGCGGTCATTGTTGTGTTAGCGTTGCTGACTCAGCGTCGGTTATCTCGCTCTGAGGGCGTGTCGACGTCTCCCACCACCCCTGCACCAAAAGCTCCAGAGAGTGCCACACAATATTCGAAGATTGCTCCGCCTGCCGGAGCCCCAAAACCCCCAGCAGCATCAACAGATGCTTAGTGGGCAAGAAAATCATCTTGTGTGCACGCTTGTTCTGTTGTAGGGTTGCACCTTGGACCTAAATGTCGGTCCATTGTACTTTTTGAAAACTCTTACTTTGTTGTAGGCCCCTCGCCCTACGGCGTCCATCTTTTTCAAGGCAGCGAGCCTCAGTGCTATTGAGTACTGAAGGCGACGAGTGGCCAGTCACAGGTGATAACGCCGGGTGGGGAAGGAACCGCAGCGAGAAAGGCACTAAGGTCACCTATGACCATTACTGATCCTATTGCTGACATGTTGTCACGCGTGCGCAACGCAAACAATGCGTACCATGACTCCGTGTCCATGCCTTCTTCCAAGCTCAAGGCGAACATCGCTGAGATTTTGAAGCAAGAAGGTTACATTGCTGACTACACCGTTGAGGACGCCAAGGTTGGCAAGACCCTCAACATCACCCTGAAGTACGGCCCGACCCGCGAGCGCTCCATCGCTGGTGTTCGTCGTGTGTCGAAGCCGGGTCTGCGTGTGTATGCCAAATCCACCAACCTGCCGAAGGTTCTCGGTGGCCTAGGCGTGGCTATTATCTCCACGTCCCAAGGGCTGCTGACCGATCGCCAGGCCAACCAGAAGCGCGTGGGCGGCGAAGTCCTCGCCTACGTGTGGTAAGGGAGGATTAGGAACACATGTCGCGTATTGGTAAGAACCCAGTTGTAATCCCTGCTGGGGTGGAAACAAAGATCGACGGCTAGCTCGTGGACGTGAAGGGCCCTAAGGGCTCCTTGTCCTTCGAGGTTCCGGCTCCGATTTCGGTGAACCAAGAAGGTAACGAGATCATCGTTACCCGTCCTGATGATCACCGCAAGAGCCGCGCTCTGCACGGTCTGTCCCGCTCGCTGATCAACAACATGGTTGTTGGTGTTACCGAGGGCTACACCATCAAGATGGAAATCTTCGGTGTTGGTTACCGTGTACAG
>JAUMZC010000005.1:5053-50128 GCA_030528295.1 Corynebacterium sp. | reverse complement strand
AACCAGCACCGCACACCCCCAGACCAACCACCCGAACCCCCACCACAACCATGAACCAGCCCCTCAAAACCCCCAGGTTCCAGGGGCCAACACCCATGCCCAAAACACGAAAGAAGCGAAACTACTCCACCGCAAGCGCTTTAATTACAGTCAACGCCGCCTCCGCAAGTGCCGGAGCCCCCGACCTCGCAGCCTCAGACCAGCTCATCGGAGCAGCCCCATCAGCATTATCACTCACCTGCTTCAACAACGTCACCGGAATCCCAAAACGACGCCCAACCAGCGCAACAACATGCCCCTCCATATCCACCAAATCAGCAGACCTAGCCAGCCTTCCCCGAGTGGCACTATCCGCAACAAAACTGTCACCGGTGGCCAGCCGCGCCGTCGGCAAGACACCTGTAGTGGGCAGCTCAACCTCATTCGGGCAAGGTCGTCCCGTAATGCGCGCAATCAACGCCGAATCAAAATCGTGGCGGTACACATGAGATATCTCAAAAATACCCACATCACCCCGCAAGCTGCCCGCCGTCCCAATATTCACAATATGCCGCGGACGCTCCCTCGCGACGTAATCCACAAGTTCGATAGCGCAATTCGACGTACCAATCCCCGTCACCAGCACCGGATACCCCGACACCGCCGAGGACTCTTCCTCAGTTGCAGCAACAATAAGCACCATGCCCCCCATACTAGCCGCACTCCACAAACATAGACCGATCTGTCCACAAATGCACCAATACCAACCAAGTAGCAGTATCACTTTACGCCAATACAGTGCAAACACATAGCCAGACAGCTTAGTCTATAAATGGCTTGCATAGTCACCATTCTTCCGCTACATTAATGCCAAAGCCCAAACGAACACAGTTAGGAACACTCTGATGCGAATCGCTATTCTCGGCGCAACCCCTCACGGATTTCGGTTAGCAGACAATTTCGCCTCATTACCCAACACAGAGGTCGATATTTTCGATTCCCGCCCGGCACCACTCGGCCTCACCCACTACGGGACCGCACACCCCAAGGTCCGCTTTATAGGCAACGTTCGCATAGGCCAGGATATTAGCCGCCACGAATTAGACCCGCTTTACGACGCCGTGATCGCCACCGACAGCACGCCCGCTTCAGATTCCCGGGACATCCTGGACGTAATTCACACCAAGGGAATTCCTCACACAACATGGCAGCAACCACTGGAACAAAACCCTCCCCTTCCCCGGGATTGGTTTGCCACTTTCCGCGCTGCCCGGGAAATCCCCCAGTGGATTTAGATTTTTACGCCCGCCACCGTTCCAACCAATCGTGGTGTGTATATAGCTTAGTTTCTACAAAACCCGCGTCCGCAAAACAAAACTCCTCCACAATCGGGGTATCAGGTTCCACGAAGCAATACTCCATCAGCGGAGGATACTGCGTCTTCCATTCTTCCCATTGTTGTGGAGTGAGCGCCAGCTCCTCAATGCCTTGACTGTTCAAAATTACATGTTGCGAATTCCTGATAATCAAGTCCGCGTGACATTCTTCCAGCGCATAATCTACGTCTTCGTTGTGGGTACCTTTACCAAGAGGAACCAGCACCGCCCCCAGTTTCGCACATGCGAACAGCGCCTCCCAATAACTCGTTGAATAATCGCCAAGATACGCAATCCTGTCGCCAGGACCAATCCCCATGTGCGCAAGTCCCGCCGCTACTTTCGAGGAATTATCGTCAAGCTCCCTAAATGTCAGCTCCTCCGCTCCGACCATCGCTGTACCTGCATTTGGAGAATTATCGGTATAGAAATTCAGCGCATCAGTAAGTGCATTTAATTCAGTGGGTGTCCTCATGGCTGACTCCTCGTACAGATAGAGACCAAGTGATAATGGCGCTTAACCCAAGCATAAACACCATCCCGTTCGAACTGCTGAAAAAAGTTCTCACTCGTTAGGATTACACGCTTAAACTTGATGCGCAATTTAATGAGCGTTTTTTCATTTTCAAACCAAACTACACACACGATGAATGGTTCATTCAATCTTCGATCAAGTGTTTGTAAATAACGAAATAATCATCTCCAGATATTTTCAGCCTTAAACACTGAGTTGCACAATGCCTATCGGACGTTATTCCGTTACTGTGGTTTCTGTGCAAAAAAACTTAGCGATCGATTCAGTAGTGCTCATGGGATCAAGTGCTACAAATGCAATCGTAGGCCTAGCTTTCTGGGTGACCGCCACGCGGTTAAACAATCCAGAGATTGTAGGGGAGGCGAGCACGAGCATTGCGGTAGCGACCACCCTCTCGACATTAGGCATGCTTGGATTTGCCCAGGTAATGGAGCGTTTCCTACCGCGAGCCTCGGCGTGGCAAACCATAGGGGCAATCGCGTTTGTCGGGGTCTTTTCCCTGTTTCTGGGCTGGTTGTTCGCACTACCATGGTTAACGTTAGTGCTCGCATTATTCGCGCTGTGCGATTCTTATCTTATAGGGTGTGGGCGACCACGCCTCGTGGCCATTAAAAACCTCGTTCATGCAATAGCAAAATTCGCACTCGTATTCGTACTACCAATTGAATGGGCCTGGGGAATCCCCACCGGAATACTCCTGATATTTTTCTTTTTCGGCCAATTACCTCACCGATATCTCAAGATCAAAGAAGTATCTCTTTACTTCACCCACAGCGTCGGCTGGCTGTTAGCTCAGATGATTCCTGGGGTTGTTCTTCCTTTGATGATTGCGCGAACAGGACTTGATCAAGCCGCTTACTTCAATATTTCGTGGGTGATTGTTAATACATCATTTGTATTAATGTCCATGATGGGCGGACCATTTGTTTCGAAAGTTGCGAATGCAGACGCCGATATGGCGGACGCAACACGTACCCTTATTCGAATTGTTATTGGAACCAGCTTCTTGCGCCTCATCGGCGTTTCCGGGCTCGGGCCTATTGCGCTCTATGTTTACGGAAGCGACTACGCAGAAAATGGATTCACGCTTCTGGTACTTATGGGTTTCGCGCACTTCATTGGTGGGCCCGCGTATCTCTATGCGACGCTCTCGCGTATTTTCGGACGAATCGGATATGCCATGTCCATCCAAGCAATTGGATCCGCCGGAGTGATTGGTTTGATTTGGCTGCTGCTTCCTGAGTGGGGCATCACGAGCGTGGGTATCGCCTATCTTATTGTTGATTCTTGCGTGTTCCTCGCCTGTGCTTGGCCACTCAAGAAGGCCCTCCAAAGGGCGCTCAAACCAACCCCGGTGGAAGTGTTATAACACCAAGCGGGCTTTGCCTAGTAAAGCTCCTTGTACCCGACGGAAAGGATTTCCACGACAGGAACGCGGTATTCGTCTTTCGGCTCGCCTTTTTCCTGCGTGAATCCGTTTCCTTCGCGGAGATTGTTGCCTTCTTCGGTGGCATGAGACTCCACCTGAATGGCCAACCGCATTGGTTCGTGCGGAATGTCTTTGGTCGTCTCGCCAAACATTTGGTCTTCGCAGAAGAATTTGATGCTGTCTTTCCGCCATTCCACAGCAAAAGTCGTTGGCTTTGTAGTGTCACGGTCCACGCGGAATTGTTGACGTTCGCCTTTACCGTGAATAAAAGCGTCCACACGTTGACGATCCGCGCGGAAGCATTCAGCAATATCAATTTCTGGTGGCCAGTGATCAGCCTGCGGCCACAGCAGCACATGGTAGGAAAGCACCGGATGCGGGACGGATCGAAGTCGAACTTCGAAACGTCCATAGGTTTTCGGTGCTTGAAGGTAGGTGAGACCCCCTGTTACCCAACCGTTATGACCTGGTGCTCCGTACAGAATATTCCCCCGAATCATCGACGGGTCCCATTTCACATATCGGTCTGATGATGGTCGACCTGAATACGCTTCATAGTCTTTCAAAGATGAATTGCATGCAACCAAAAGAAAAGGGGCAACAAGGAAAGCTCGCCTGCTCAGCATTTAGACCTCACGAGTAGTTTTTGCATCGTGCGCCCTACCCTGTATAGCGGTGAGTAGACGCCTATAGGAACCGTTGCCGCCATCACCGCTCCATGGACCGCTTCCCGGCGGTGTCCGTCACTCCATGTGCGGAGCAACGCCGACGGCGTCAAATACCTTAGCAGCGAAAGTTGCAATTCGCGAACATTTGGTAATCCAGATAACGCTGAGGTTGCGATGCAAGGAACTGCCTCAAACCAGACCCGAAATGACTTCGGAGCACCCATTGCAGCCACTGAATCCGCACATAGTGACGTATTTTCGAGCTGCCGAAGATCTGTACCCATCACGCTATGCTTGCGACCGCGGTAGTGATACCCAATAAATGGAATCAAACGTGCTTTATGGATTCCCGGGAGCGCATGCAACAAAAGCATAAAATCCTCTTGAGAAGTCAATTGATGGCTTCCGTCCGCACGTTCAATTGCCTGTCGGAGTACCTCTGTTTTAAACAGCTTGTTCCATAGGTACCCCCGAACGGTTCCGGCAAAAATTGCGGATTTCAAATCTTCAATAACAACCTCATCCGCAACACCTTCCATCAAACGAATGCGGCCAAGGTCGTCATAGCGGTGCGCGCGGCAAATCACCAGGTCCACGCCGTCGCTGGCTGCAACCATACGTTGGAGAATATGCGGGTCGAAGGTATCGTCGGCATCAACAAACCAGATCCATTCGCCTGTGGCTTCACGGATACCCCGGTCGCGAGCAGCAGCAATCCCTAAATGCTCTTGGTGAATTACCCGACCTTTACCCCATTTTTCGGCTAGTTCAGGGCCGTTATCGGTTGAGCCGTCATTAATGAGCAAAACTTCCATGTTCACATCTTCGAGCTGGTCAAGACACTCAAGGACGCGGGGAAGGTACGCTGCCGCGTTGTAAAAAGGCAAAATTACGCTGATCATTTCAAGGCCTCCAAAGCTGCTTGTTCTACTGATTCATCACCGCGGGCAAGTACCACAACGGCTCGTTTACCTGGTTGCACCGCTAGTGCACTTTGAAAATCTGGTGCGGAACCAACACTGGTCCACGGATCTGTTCCCCATTCCGGAGATTCCAAGGTGTAGCGTGCAAACCGGCCAATATCTTGAACGGTTGAAATCCCGCCAATCGCGGGCGAAAGTGCATTAAATTCGTTCAGAAGTCGCGTGTTCTCCATTCCCATCGGTTCACAGAACCGAGTACGCAGCAATGTTGGATAATCGGTATCGCTTGCCACGGCCAATGCATGACCAAGCAGCGATATCCCAATTTTTGAAGGGTTCTTTTTCCCTTTTGTTGTCAACGGGTCAGCTTTCGCATCACTGAGAAGTTCCTGGTAATTGCGGCTTTCCGCATCCGTATCAGCAAAACCTGCGGTCTGTTCGGCCAGCTGCCGCAATGTAACGTTCGCCGCCGGGGAGTCCGCGACGTCGAGAAGCGAACCGAGTTTGGTGTCAGACTTCACCTCGCCGCGTCGCACCGCGTTATAGAACAATTCCGTGGTGAATAACTCCGTCAATTCAGAAACGCGGTAGGGGGTGGTCAGCGAAGATTCAATCAACGTGAAAGAAACTTCCTTATCCACGGACAATCCAGCAATCATCCTATTGTCTTCAGTGTGTGGCGCAATCCGGGATGCCAGCTCCTCATTACCCCGCGGAGGAATAATTGGGTCTTCCGAAACAGTGAGGACCAACACCACAGCAAGAAGTGCAACAACGTATTTCACAGCACACCTGCCAATCGCAACGCAAAGACGGACAAGCTCAACAGCAAAATTGGAATACCAACCCACCAGCTAAACCACACGCCGCGCCTACGTGCTGCAGCGGACCACACATAGACAGCGAATGCCACTACGGCAGCGACAATGACCAGTATTTGTGAAATCATCCCAACCCCCTTACTCCTGGTGCATCACCAAGTGGGACGCCATGGATATCGGTTCGTTCCAACACCACAACGTGTTCTGACTTCCACGTGATCTTGTAGTTTCCGTATTGTTCCAGGTCCTCGGCAATCTGCTGGAAGTTTTGCGGATGGCCATTGACCATCCGCTCGTAGTGCTCACGGGTGGAGGTCAAGAACACAACGTCAGGCTGTTGCGCAAGCACACCAACCATATCGTTGACCGGCGTTGGCGGAGTTTTCATTTCCGCTACCCTGTCCATTCGGAGCGTTCCTTCATAAATGAGTGGACCAACCACAGAGCCGTACGGCGTGCGATCCAACACGAAACGGGCTGCTTGGACAACATCTTGCGGAGTGCGCTCAAACGCGATGTTCACCCCGCGCGCTGTCACGCCCAATAGAGCGCAAATCCCCAGGATAAGCACCGATTTCACCCGCAGACGGGCAATCATGATTGCCAAGAACGGCGCAGCGTACAGGAACACTCGCAGAATCACCTCGCCACCATAGCTTTGACCAAAAATCAATGTAATCGGCGCCAGGATTGCCGCAGCCACTACGCGTTGCTTGGTTTGCCACCACGTAAACGCAGCAGCCAAACCTAACGCTAAGGTAAACAGCACTCGGAATTGTTGCATTTGGGTATATAACGGCTCGCCGCGGACACGTTCGGTGAGTCCCATGGATACGGCTTCTTTTGCCTTGCCAAAACCTTCGATGAGTACCGGAAGGTTGCCGGACCACCAGTCGAAGGCGCCCAGCACGAACCATGTTGCAAACACAACCGCAACACCAAGCCACAGCGTTCGGAACTCTGTGGCTTTGATCAATGCCAAGATTGCCAGCAGCACAATGAGCGTTACTGGCGTCAATTGGTGCGATACCACCATGGCCGTGGCCAGCAGCAACGCAACGAACTCATGTTCACTACGCAGAACCAGCACAATAATCACCAGGTACAGCAATAACGCTACTGACTGCGGTGAAAAATAATCTTGCGCACTCCAGTTAATGCAAATAAACAGGATACCCGCGAGCAACGCTTGGTTATGCGTGCTGCCAAGGTGCTTTGCCAGGGTATAAATGGCTGGCATATACGCCATTGCAATCACAATGGGGTAGAACACCAAAAGGTTCGTAGTACCGCTGAGCGTTTGAATCAGCCCAGCAGCAGCAAGGAAACCCGGCCAACTAAAGCGCGCATCAATACCTGTGAGGATTCCCCAGTCATTGATCGCTTCCGCAAAACCAACATGGACGTAGCCGGTATTCATCACAGCGCCCATATCGGCAATGTTCACCGTGGACACCACCATGGCAGCAATCAGCACCATTGCAGCCGGATGACGCCACACCAGAAGTGCAATACACAATGCCACAAACCATTGCCACGGCAATACCTGGAGCAGACCAACCGAGCCTGCGGAATCCAGATCGATCCGGTAGATCGACCACCACCACAGCAGTGCAGCAGGAATCACCAGCCATACCGTGCGGAATGCATTGAGTTTCTGCCAGACAGTTTGTTCACTAGTAATCGTTGGTTTCTGGCGCTCCCAAAATGCACGGAACTGCGGCCCCCATTGTTTTGGCGGCGGCAAGTCTGGGCATCCCAAGAGGGCAGGCAACGCGAGCACGATTGCCGCCACAAGGGTACTTCGAATAGTTAATTGGTTCGCTAGCGCGACAAAAATAAACATCGCCAGCGAAATTGCGGGTGTAAGTGCCAGGAAAAACGCCCGATCCCGAGTAAGCCTGGCAGCAAAACCTGCACCGATAACAAACGGTGCAAATGCTGCAGGCCACATTGGGTGTACTACAAATGCTGGTAGCAATAGGCAAAATGCCCAACCGATGCGCTCTCCCCAAGCGATTACTCGGTCTTTTTCCATGTATCCACCGCGTCACTCAAACGTGCTGCTACAAATAGTGGAGGCCCACACAGGTAGCCTGCGACTTCCGCAGTGCGCATCCACCAAGGTGAGGGTTGGGTTTCGGGTTTTACTGAACTTCGCGGAATATGACCTTTAATCTTGGTAGGAACAAATTTTCCATCCGCGACGCAACGAGTCAGGGCTGCGGTAAAACCCGCACCGAACCCAAACATTTGCTTGATCAATTCTCGTTTTGAATGTCTATGAATATGCCATACCTTGGCTTTTGGCTGGTACTTAATCTGCCCGCCATGCAATACAACACGGCGCAACATATCGATGTCTTCACCGCCACGTGTGCAACGCCCGGTGCCAAGCTCCTCGGAGAAACCACCAATCTTTTGGAATACGTCGGCTCGGAATGACATATTCACCCCGGCACCGAAGATACCGCCGGGATAGGGGTAGAGCGGTGGCACTTCTTCAGTCTCAAGGCTCCAAGTATGTGGCACTTCGCCCATATCGAAGCTGACGTGGTTTTCAAAAAGTTCCTGCGCCTCAGTTTCAGGGTTGCTCACCACACGACCCGTTACGGCCCAGGTGTCATCATCGTAGGAATCGAGGAGTTCCTGCAACCAGTGTTCGTCTGGGCGCGCGTCGTCGTCAGTAAAGGCGAGGATGCGCCCGTTTGCTGCGCGTATGCCGACGTTTCTGGCCCGCGCCAATCCCGGCTCAGGTGCACGTACGCCAATGCCAATCCCGTCCTGCGAGTTGTCAACAATGACCAGCTCGGCGTCGATACCCTCCATTGATTTCTTGATGTGGTCCAGCTCCAACGGCCGTTTTCCGTCGGTGCACACAATTATCGACGCCTCGCACGTCGGCGTTTTTGGTGGGATAAACCCCCGCTTGCCTAACGCAAAACCTAAAGCAGCGGCAGCAACATGCAAACTTGGGTGTTGTGCATACTCGCGTTCCGAACCAAGATCATTCAACCAAGACTTGATCCGCCCCTCATCAAAGGAACGCTTCAGGTGGTAGCTGAGTTTGGTGCGGGACTGCGGAACAAAATGATCCACAGCAAACGCCGTGTGGCGAATAATCTTTCCTTCAACGCGCTGGCAAAGCTCCGTTTCCTCACCCCCAGCCGTATTTCCCCCTACGCGACCAAGCGCCGGCGAGAACAACGGTATGGGTCGACGGAACGCCATGGCAGCACCAATTGGATTCCTAATTTCCTCACCATCAGCAGGCAGACCAGCATGGTCACAGCCATACACCCAGGCATGGCGCTCGCTGCCGCCGCCGGCCTCAAACCGTGGATGCACCGCACCCCCAATACCTACGATGGTTGGATCATCAAACACGCTCATTGACTCCCGCCAACCTGGGCGGGGCACGGCGTCGTCATCAATAAACACCACAATCGGGTTACTACCCTGTTGTGTCCCTTCATTTCGCGCGTCAGCGAGTGGACGGTCACGAACGATGGTGAGTGTATCTTCTGGGCGTAGCTCCGCAGATATCGCCGCCACACACGAATCCAAAAACTCTTCGCGTCCAGTGACGGTACATACCACGACATCAATATTTTCCACGCCACTCCTTCCAGATGGTGCGCAAAACCCGCTTTCCGTCTGTCCAAGCGTTCAAATTGCTTTCACCGTGGATCCGGTTGTACTCGTGGCTTGGCACTTCCGTGATCCGTGCACCTAACTTCGCGGCGCGACACGCAAACAGCGTCTCAATCTCAAACCCATCACCCCACTGAGGATGGCACTTGCCAACTGCGGGCAGACCCCAAACTTCAAACATTTCACGGGTAAACGCGTTGTATCCGTAGCAAAGGTCCGTGAACTTTGTGCCAAACAGGGTGTTGGCCAGCCGCGTAAAACCGATATTGCCTGCGGAGCGCAACAGTGTGAGGTCGTCAGATCCACCGCCGACAAGGTAACGGGAGCCTTTCACAAAATCCGCTCCCTTTTCAAGAGCCTCAATAAACCTCGGAATCTCCGAAACCTCAGCGGAACCATCAGTATCCACCATCACGAGGTGATCGCCCGTTGCTGCTACGCAGCCACACACCAAGGCATTTCCCTTGCCTTTGCGTGTTTGGCCAATCACCTCAACCGGGTAGCCTGCCACTGCCCGCTTGGTTTGCTCTATGTCGCCTCCCTCGACAACAACAAGCTCATAATCTTCAGGAATATGCGGAAGCAAACGCAAAAGATTAGCCGTCTCATTCATCGACGGCAACACCAAACTCACGCTCATAGTTTCTGTACCTCCATCAGCACGTTTTCTTTAGGAAAGCCTCCATCGCCCCGGTGACATGCACGGAACAATTGGCGATGAATATGGCTACTCACCAGTGGATATTCACGAAAAACAAGGGGAAACATTCCCCCAGGAAATACTTGAATATTTCCTAAATTTTTCTTTTGTGCAGCATTAAATATCGCATCCGAAGGGTGCAATCTTGCGGCCGGCAGGACGAAAGTTCTATATCGGTTAAGCGCCGTAGCAAAGTTGCTTATAACTGCACAGAAAATCCTTAACAACAAACTTTCCCCTCCCTCTATCCCTTCACCATTAAGAGGATGGAATTTGTTTTAGAAGGCAAAAGGCACTGGTAGTGGTCGTTCTTGAAGCCCGGAACAATGTTAGGCAAACCCACAAAATGCCCCATGGAAGCATTCGAAATAGCTCGCAAATGAGCACAATCTATAGCGGGAAAATTTTCCTTGCCAAAGATTGCTTTCAGATATTCAAAGCTCACTCTTCTCAAAACACTAATCCACATCTAGTAATCCTTCCGTTTTTGCAGAATACTAGAAGCTCGATTGAGTGCAAGATGTTACATTTGCGCGAAATCTTTATGAAATCTATACAAGTTGTATAGTGTGCGATTTTTAATCCGATACAGTCGACTTTTTCAGTATCAGACCGCTTGTCGAAAAGCAGGTTACCTACTTATTGGTGTACCCTAATGGGGGTGAAATAATGATCGTGGCAACGTATTGCCCGATACCAAAAACCAAAAATCCAAAAAACAACGAATGCGGTAACAGCACTACAAAAACTGCTATCGCAACGATCACAACGATTACGCAGCTAAAAGTTCGCAACGGCTGCGATACAAAGTAAGCGACCGCCAGCTTTGCCAGCTCCCCCGAACGGTCATCCACCGTGGCTGCAAGTGGAACAAACCACACAGAAACCCCGTAAATAATCAACATCCCCGATATCAACCCAGCACGCACGACCATATTCTCAATAAGAATCCACTCGAAGATGGCAAACACGTGCAGCGCCACTACTAGAATCCACCACACCGCAAGCCGTCCCGCCGGCTTCCGCAGTTCGCTGAAATATTCGCGGATGGCATGCGCCGGATCCATGAGAAATACTCTGGTAGATGCCCGTAATGCTCTACCTGCCGGAACCACCAACACACAGCACAGTACCGTGACAGCGGAAACCACCGCGACGTCGGAAAATTTATCCAACGCGCGGTGGAACAGGGAATCGGGCCCCATATTATCCCTTCACCGCACCAGCAGCGACACCTTCAATAATGTACTTCTGGGCGGAAATATAGAACACAACGATTGGAATGATCGCCAGCACCAGCATTGCCATCATTGCGCCGAGGTCACGGTTACCATTCGAACCAACGAACGATTGCACAACGACCGGGATGGTCTTGTACTTCGTGGACAAACCAATAACCAGGTATGGCAGCAGGTAGTCGTTCCAAACCCACATGGCGTTGAGGATCGCCACCGTAATTGCAGTTGGCTTCAGCATGGGTAGCACTACGCGGAAATATGTTTGCAGCGGCCCACAACCATCGATCATTGCGGCTTCTTCAATCTCCAATGGTATGGACTTTACAAAACCGGCAAACATAAACACTGATAGTGCGGCACCGAAGCCCAGGTAAAGCACTGTGATACCAACTGGGTTATTGAGGTGCAGCGTATCCGCGATCTTGACGGTTGGGAACATCACCATCTGGAATGGGATCACCATCGAGAACACAAACATATAGTAGATCGCCGAGGTCCACCACGTTTTCACGCGCGTAATGTAGTACGCCGTCATTGCGGAGAAGAACACAATGGTGATTACGGAAAGGATCGTAATCACAAACGACCATACGATCGCCCAGAGGAATCCCTCTTTCAGCAGACCGACCGCGTAGTTTTCGAATCCGGCCCACATATCTCCCACCGGCACCGCAAAAGCGTTGCTTGATATGGCGAACTTGCTCTTGAACGAGTTCATCAAGATAAAAAGGATCGGACCAACGAAAACAAAAGTAAGGAACACCAGAATCACATACAGCGGAATCTGCGCTGGAGTGATTTTCTTTCCTGTTGTTGTCACGCTCATGCTTCAACCTCCCGGCTCCGCGTAACACGCAGCTGGATCAATGCGAAAATAACCACGACCAGCACGAAGAGCACGGCCTTCGCTTGGCCAACACCCTCCACACCAATGCGATTGAACATCGTATTCACAATATTCAGGGCAACCATTTCAGTCTGAGCTTGTGGTGCACCGTTCGTGAGCGCCAAGTTTTGGTCAAACATTTTAAATGTGTTTGCGAAGGTCAGGAACAAACAAATCGTGATTGACGGCATCACCATTGGAATGGTCACGTGACGCAATACGCCCCATTTCGACGCCCCGTCTAGCTGCGCTGCTTCGATCAGCTCCGGCGGCACATTTTGCAGGCCAGCAATATAAATGATCATCATGTAACCGACGAGCTGCCAGTTAATCAGCACAATCAGGCCGACGTAACCATACTTCCAGTCCGCAATAATTGTGGTGCCGTAGTTGGCAAGCACCGCGTTAATCATCGACTGCCAGGTATAACCCAACACAATGCCACCAATGAGGTTCGGCATGAAAAATACCGTGCGGAAGAAGTTCGTACCTGCGAGTTTGCGTGTCAACGCCCAGGCAATTGAGAACGCAAAAAGGTTTACCGTAATGAGAGAAACGATCACTACCAGCGACGTGAACCAGAATGACTGGGTAAAACCTTCACGCTCATTAAAGGCATTCACGTAGTTCTCGATGCCGTTAAACTCCGCATCCGAAATCGTAGTGAAGTCCGTAAACGACAGAAGAAAACCAATAATGAATGGCACTAGAAACGCGATGGCGAAAGCGATCAGCGTCGGAAGCACGAAAATAGGAAAGTACTTCTTTAAGGACTTTTGCATGAGATTGCCATTCTTGAGACGATGCGGGGCCGGTAGCGGCCCCACATCAAACCAATAGAATTACTTGGCAGCAGATTTTTCAGCTGCCCAGTTATCAACGAAGGTCTTGACAACCTCATCCCAGCTCACATTGCCGGAAGCATACTGGCCGAGTGCCTGGCCAAAGTCCTCCTTGAACTGCTGCGATGGGAAGTATTGGAAATCCCAAGGAACGTTGTTCAGGGAATCATCGTTGATCGCAGCTGCAATCTCCTTGGCCAAAGGATCGTTCGGCGTATCTTCTTCAGCGAAGTTCTTGAATGGCGCGATAAAGCCGAGGTCTTCTACCACATACTTCCTGCCTTCATCAGTTGTGTACAACCAGTTGACAAAATCAATTGTGGCCTTTTGATCCTCCTCGGATGCTTTGCTGTTGACGGCCAGGTAGTTTTCAGTACCTACAGCAAGACCTTGCTTTTCCTCATCTTTCATACCTGTGTAGATAGGCATGAACTTGATCTTGTCTTCCTTGACAACATTGCCTGAGACTTCGCTGATCTGCCCCCAGGCCCAGTTACCGTTTTGCACCATCGCCGCTTTACCTTGGGCAAACTCGGCCATGGAGTCAGTCACAGACTTCGAAGGTGCCAGGGTCTTTTCAACGGTGGAGTTATTCAAGTACAGATCGAAAATGTTTTTGTACTCCTCGTTGTACTTGAACTCCAACTTATCGGAATCCTGCACACCAAGGTCCTTCAGTTCGTAGTGAACCGGAAGGTTCGCCAAGTGGGTGTACCAACGCCAGTCCTCGCCGGTTGCCAGCGACGTTGAAGCGAACGCGCCGTCGATACCCAAATCAGACTTCTTGGACTGCATATCCTCAGCAACAGCCTTCAGAGTCTTAAAGTCCTTGATCTCATCAACGCTGGAAACTTTAGCGCCGGAGGTCTTGAAATACTTGTCAAAAATGTCCTCGTTGTAGATGATGCCGTACCCCTCCACCGCGAACGGTACGCCATAGACCTTTCCATCCTCGCCCTTCAGCGCAGGTACATCATCCTTGAGAGCCTTGGTGACCTCGGCGTCCGAAAGATCAGCAACATACTTTTCCCAGTTCTTCAGGCCAACCGGGCCATTGAGCTGGAACAGCGTTGGGGCATCAGACTTGCCAACCTCAGCCTTCAGGGTTTGCTCATACGTACCAGAAGCTGCAGTGACAACCTTGACTGGAACACCTGTTTCCTTGGTGTATGCCTCAGCGATCTTTTGGTATGCAGCGTCCTGTTCTGGTTTGAAGTTCAGGAAATAAACTCCAGGCTTGCCATCATCCCCAGAGCTCGAGCAGGCTACCAAGCCTGTGGCAGCTACTGCACCAGCAACGAAAGTCGCAAGAATGCGCTTATTCACCATGAAGTGTCCTTCCGATCACGGGAAAATCTCCTTAACAGGAGGTGAGTATGCTCTCATCCTACAAGAGGTAGTGACCAGTGATGAAATAGCATGACGTTGACGGGTAGATCACAGGTTACCTAATAATCTTGTTTCCAAAAGAAAACCTGTTTGAATCGATTTTTTAATTCACGTTGTCGCCGCTGAGCTGGTAATGTCCAACTTTGAGTCAAACTTCCGTTTGGCCCTCTCACTACGGATCGCTCGGCACGTACCGCCGATGGAGGAAACCACAATGGCAACTGTGACGTTTGAAAACGCCACCCGCTTTTACCCTGGTAACACCACGCCTAGCGTGGATAAATTCAACCTGGAAATCGCCGATGGCGAATTCCTTGTGCTTGTTGGCCCATCTGGCTGTGGCAAGTCAACCACTCTTCGTATGCTCGCAGGCCTAGAAGAGGTAAATTCTGGCCGAATTCTTATTGGAGACCGAGATGTTTCCAATGTAGAACCTAAGAATCGCGACATCGCGATGGTATTCCAAAACTACGCGTTGTACCCCCACATGACCGTGCGCGAAAACATGGGCTTTGCCCTGAAGATCGCCGGCGTAAGCAAAGCCGAAATCAACGAGCGCGTGGAAAAGATTGCCAAGACGCTTGATCTCACGCAGTATCTGGATCGGAAACCAAAGGCACTTTCCGGTGGTCAACGCCAGCGCGTAGCAATGGGTCGCGCAATTGTTCGACGCCCCCAGGTGTTCCTGATGGACGAACCTTTGTCCAACCTAGACGCAAAACTCCGCGTGCAAACCCGCACCCAAATCGCTGCGCTGCAACGTTCGTTGGGCGTAACCACCGTGTATGTGACGCACGACCAAACCGAAGCTCTGACCATGGGAGACCGTATCGCGGTACTCAAAGACGGCGTACTCCAGCAAGTGGGCACTCCACGCGAAATGTACGACGAACCAGCCAACGAATTTGTTGCCGGATTTATTGGGTCCCCCGCCATGAACATCGGAACATTCAAGGTAGAGGCCGATGGTGTGGCAAGCTTGGGCAAAGCTCGGGTTCCATTATCGCAGGCAACAAGGGCGGCACTCACCGAAGCCGACCATGGCAAGATCACCATCGGGTTCCGTCCGGAAGCGCTGGAAATTGTTACCGACCAGCAGAACTCCATCCCAATTCAGATCGACATGGTGGAGGAACTCGGCTCCGATTCCTACATCTACGGACGCCTCGTTGGCGGCGGCAACCTTGGTTCCGGCACCGATGCGAACCCGGACGGAGAATCCACTGATCAAATCATTGTTCGGACGGCCCCGCACACCGCGCCGGAAGTCGGTTCCGTGATTTACGTGCGCATTAAGCCAGGTGCCCAGCACAATTTCTCACCGGCCACCGGGGAGCGCCTTCCAAACTAGGGGCTTGCGAGGACTTTGCCGCAGGAAATTAGATCGTGCGCAAGCGTTCACCAGGGATCTGTCACACTTTCCATAAAAATCGCGGATTTTATGGAATCTGCGACGAAAAACGGCCTTTTTTGTCACAAATTCCATAAATTTTGGCGAAAAAATGGAATCTGTGACAGATCGCAGGTCAGCGATTGTGTGCAACGTACTTTTGTGTCACAAATTCCATCAGAAACGCAGATTTTATGGAATCTGTGACAAGAGCCTGCTTGCTCGGGATTTGTTGTGACGCAGGTTACTTGATTCTTCTTTCCGGCGAGCCAAAACGGCGCTGGGGCTGTCCGCGGCGTCGAGAAGCTTGGCGACGCCGCGGACAGTGCACTGTTGTACGTGGTCATTGCGTAAGAAAAGTGTGGCAGGTCACAAGGGTGGGGATGTGTTGTGTGCCGTTGTCACAGATTCCATAAATCCGGCCGGAAAAATGGAATTTGTGACAAGAAATTAGATCGCGCACAAGCATTCACCAGGCATCTGTCACACTTTCCATAAAAATCGCGGATTTTATGGAATCTGCGACGAAAAAGGCCCGATTTTGTCACAAATTCCATAAATTTTGGCGAAAAAATGGAATCTGTGACAGATCGCAGGTCAGCAGTTGTGTGCAACATACTTTTGTGTCACAAATTCCATAAAATCTGCGTTTCTGATGGAATCTGTGACAAGCCCCAACCCAACAGGCCTTTATCGTGACGTAAGTCACCTAAATTTTTCTTTCTGGCAAGCTAAATCGGCGCTGCCCCCCTCACCACCCCAAAATCTTTTTAAGCGTTTTCGGATAGTCGGTGATCATCCCATCAACCCCCAGGTCAATGAGCCGTTCCATCTCTGCTGGTTCATTAATTGTCCAGGGAACCACACGCATCCCGTGTTTGTGGGCACGTTTGATTAGGCTTTTGTCAAGGAGTCGGTAATCGGGGGAAAGCACACTAATGTCATGCGCAATTGCAGTTTCGACGATGTCTCCGTAGGGGCCCCATGGCGTGCCTTCGTACCAGGTGCTCGCGTCCCACAGCGCTACGAGGGGGATGCGCGGTGCGGCGGCTTGCATGAGGGGGAAGGTGCGCCAGTCGAAGGATTGAATCATTACTTGCTTTTCGACGCCCGCGTCCTGCACCGCTGTGAGGATAGCTTCAACGAATTCCTCGGGCTCTGCGCTGAGGTGCGGACGGTCTGCTTCAATTTTCGTCTCAATATTGAAATGCACATTGTAGCCTTCAGCCAGCTCAAAAACGTCTTTGAGCTGGATAATCCGGTTACCTTCAATAACTTCGGCATCCGGGAATTCAACGAGCTGCTTTGCACACTCGACCTTCTGAAGCTCCTCCCAGGTAAGTTCATGAATGATTGCCCCCTGGTGGGTTGAGCATTTTTCTGGGAGAAGTACCGGGTCATGCCATACAGCTGGCACGTTATCTTTTGTGAGTACGATGTCGAGTTCGAGCG
Source organism: Corynebacterium sp. (assembly GCA_030528295.1). Taxonomy (GTDB): domain Bacteria; phylum Actinomycetota; class Actinomycetes; order Mycobacteriales; family Mycobacteriaceae; genus Corynebacterium. The sequence goes on along the minus strand of JAUMZC010000005.1, from coordinate 32,846 downwards.
TGGTCACCCCGAGTTGTAGTGAGTTTTTGAAGGCTGCCGCAGATTCTTCGATCCAATGCCCCCGACCTCCGCGGTGTGATTGCAAGTCAAAAACTGCCGGTAACGGATACTTCTTCGCGGTGAGATTCTCTGACATTCTTCAGTTATACCCCCAAATTCGGGTTAATGAAGCGTTTTCCATCTTGGGAATATGAAAAATGGTTCATCAGCGCGATCGAACGCCCATACGCCTCGGAATTAACGTAATTTCAGTAAAATCCTTGCACTATCTTAATGCTTTTCATCGTTTTCTCCGACGTATAATTGCCCAATTCCTACTTACCAGATTCCTAGAAATCCCGCCCATGAAAGCCGAAAGTTGGCCACCAACTTAAAAAATCAATTCTTGTATGCTGCCGTGGGAAATTTACCCTCACCCAATACTCAATGTGCAACAATCCTCAACCACCACTGTCGGTACGTCAAATCATAAACAACAACCCCGAATGACTTTAGTATCCCGTGTACTACAAATTAAACAATTACGCAATAGTCCCAATAAATACTGTGCACTTTAGTTCCCGCCCATTCCGCCGCATGCCACTGCGCCAAACGTATCCGCATAGCAAAGCACCAGCGCACGCACCCGCAGCTTCCGTACCCTATTGTGTTCATAAAACCCCGAAATGCTTGCTAAATAACCAGAACTGAGTGCTTCACTTGCGCGGTTTCTGGGAACTACAAAACAATAGATTGCATCCTTCGTTTCTGCTACACACAACAATACGATTCTTTAAAAGAACTCGCATAATACCAGCAAGTACAACACCTTCGCTAGATTATTTCGCTACCGTTGACTGCCCACTGAATTTCTAGCCGAGTAGCAATACCAAACATGCTATTCACACGTAGTTTTCCCACAATCAGCACGGGGTTTAGGTGATACTAATGTGCACTGTTTACTGAATGTCGTAAGCAATGTGACGCAACATCAACAAGGGAAACAGAGTTTCAATAGTAAGATTCAGAAAGATTTAACTTGTGACCGATTTTTCTCATTTTGACCTCATGGTAGTTTCACAAAACGCTTTTACAGTTGGGCGTCATGAGCAGCCAAGTCAGCCGTAGGTTCTTCTTAACCTCTGCGGCACTCTTCACCGCCTCTTCGGCGTATATGCCGAAGGCTGTTGGTGAAGTGGACCATGTTGTATTTCAACATGGTGTTGCATCAGGTGACCCTTTGTCTGATCGGGTTTTGTTGTGGACGCGCATAACCTCTCACCCGGAAGACACTCCTGGCTCGGCGCTCGGTGTCCCCACCACAGTGCATTGGGAAATTTCTTTCGATGTAGATTTTTCCGCAGTTGTTTGTGAAGGTGATGGGGTTGCACTCCCTGAAATTGACATGACAGTAAAGGTGGATGCCACTGGACTACTTCCTTATTCAACATATTTTTACCGCTTTACCGTGGTAAGCGGACCCTACCGCGGACAACGTTCCCCCGTAGGGAAAGCGAAAACGGCCCCAAGTAATGACCAAGCTGTTTCTCATCTTCGGTTTGCATTTTTTTCCTGCGCCAATTGGGAAGCCGGATATTATGCGGCATATCGTGACATGGCACAACGCCACGACATTGACTATGCCCTGTGCCTAGGCGACTATATTTACGAATACGCTTCGGGCGAATATCCAGGTAAAAACACAATAGTCCGTCCACATGTACCTGGACACGAGCTCCTCTCTCTCGCGGATTACCGCGCTCGTTATGGGCAACAGCGGACAGACATTGATTTACAGGCAGCTCATGCGGCGTGTCCTTGGATTGTTACTTGGGACGATCACGAGGTCGCAAATAATTCTTGGGCGGAGGGTGCTAAAAACCACTCCCCTGAGGAAGGCGACTTTCGTCAGCGGAGGGATGCTGCGACTCAGGCGTTTTTTGAATGGTTGCCTGTTCGGACCACGGAGCCATCCCAAAGTAATAAAATCTACCGGAACTTAAGTTTCGGACCTCTCGCTGAGCTTTCCATGTTGGATCTTCGAACATACCGATCCAAGCAAGTGGAATATCAAAATATCCAAGACGTTGATGATGAATCTCGAACCCTACTGGGCTCAGAGCAATTCAACTGGCTGAGCAATAAGCTCACCACATCGCAGACTCACTGGAATCTGGTGGGAACCTCAACTCTTATTTCTCCATTGTTGGTGCCGCCGTTGAAAGGTAAGCAGCAGGAAATGTTTACGGAGTTGCTACATCTTCCGCAGGAAGGTCTGCCGGTGAATACCGATCAATGGGATGGATATGCTGCGGAACGCCAGCGTTTATTCAAGCTTCTTCAACAACAAGACTTCCCGAATACGGTTTGGTTATCTGGGGATTTGCACTCTTCTTGGGCTTCTGACGTGCCATCTTCTCCAGCTGACTATCCGGATTCGGGGATTGTAGGCGTGGAATTTGCCGGGCCATCGGTGACTGCAAAAAATGGAGACGATATTTTGCAATTACCTGAACGCAATTCCATGTCTACCGGGGTTGAGCAAGCCATTACGGATCTCAACCCCCACATAAAACTTGTCGATCTCGACCGCCATGGCTATTGCGTGCTGGACCTCACTGCAGAGTACGCACATGTTGATTGGATTTACGTCCAGGAGAAGGAAAACCCAACTTCTCCAACATATATTTCACATTCCGCTCGGGCGTTCCATGGCGGCGGGGTACAGCTTCTTGATGCGCCTATGCACTGACGGTGTCGTGTTTAGGCGCGGTTCCTTTTATGCTGAAGGGCGACAAACTCACTCATCATAGAAGGACTGTGATTACCCTATGCCTGTTACCACCACAACGGTGTTTGGTATTGCTGGCATTGTGCTTTCCTTACCCGCGTGGTTCGTTTTCCTACGCGGAGCAACCCGTTTATATCGGTTCATCGCTGCGGGACAGCCCTCCCCCGGCCGCACAAACCAACCGCTACGTCGCTTCTGGACGCTCATCAAAGAAGTTTTCTTCCACACAGAACTCGCTCGAAAACCAGTTGTAGCAATAGCTCACTGGTTCGTGATGGTTGGGTTCCTTATCGGCTCCCTGGTTTGGTTTGAGGCATACATACAGACGTTCAATCCTGCCGGCGGATGGCCAATACTCCACGAGCTGCGGCTATACCACTTTATTGACGAAGTTCTGGGCCTAGCCACAGTCCTTGGCATCCTGGCGCTCATTGGCATTCGCGTCAAGGTAGGCAGCAACAATCGCATCGATCGTTTCTATGGTTCCAATGCCCGGGCCGCACACTTTGTCGAGGGTGTTGTCCTTGTTGAGGGCCTTGGAATGATCCTGGTGAAAGCCGGCAAGATCGCCACTTTCGGCCACGGCGACCCGATCGCGGATTTTCTGTCGATCCATCTGGCAAAACTCCTGCCTGCAAGTCCCGAACTGGTGAGCGGATTTGCGCTGGTTAAATTGCTCACCGGCATGGTGTGGTTGTTTGTTGTTGGGCAGCAGCTTCATTGGGGCGTGGCGTGGCACCGCTTCTTGGCGTTCTTCAACATTTTTCTGCAACGCAACCCCGACGGCCGCCCGGCGCTTGGCGCACTGCCCACCATTGACCTCGACGATTCCCTCGGCGTGGGTACTATCGCTGACGCCCCTTGGAAGATGCTTCTCGACGCCGCGACCTGCACCGAATGCGGCCGCTGCCAGGAGCTTTGCCCAGCTTGGAATACCGGCAAACCGCTGAGCCCTAAAAAAGTCATTACCGACTTAAGGGATGCTGCACTTGATGGTGTTGATGTGCTCCAGTTGGTCGGAAATACCATTGCCGAGGACGAGCTTTGGAGTTGCACGAACTGCGGTGCCTGCGTGGAACAATGCCCTGTTGATATTGAACACATCGATCATGTGGCCAACCTTCGGCGCTTCCAGGTCCTTGCGGAATCAGAATTCCCGAGCGAACTCACCAGCCTCTTTAAAAACCTGGAAACCAAAGGTAACCCTTGGGGTCGCAATAACTCCGAGCGCGCCACGTGGATTGAGGAGGCCCGTCGCGACGGCCTCACCGTCCCCGAATTCGACGGCTCCTTCGAAGACACCGAATATCTTTTCTGGGTTGGCTGCGCCGGCGCCTTTGACGACGACGGCAAAAAAACCACCCGCGCCATCGTGGAACTTCTGGAAACTGCCGGCGTGAAATACTCAGTCCTTTCCAAAACTGAAGGTTGCACCGGCGACCCCGCACGCCGTGCCGGCAATGAGTTTTTATTCCAAACCTTGGCCACCGCGAACGTCGATACGCTCAATGAGGTATTTGACGGCGTTCCCGCAGGTCAACGCAAAATCATCACCTCCTGCGCGCATTGCTTTAATACGCTGCGCAATGAATACCCCGACTTCGGCGGCCACTACGACGTGCTGCACCAAACGCAGCTCCTCAACCGCCTGGTGCGCGAGGGTCGGCTGAAACCTGTGCCCCGCCCGGCGTCGGCACGCACACCGATCACCTACCACGACCCCTGTTTCCTCGGCCGCCACAACAAGGTGTTCGACCCACCGCGCGAACTTATCGACGCCGCCGGGGCCGAACTACGCGACATGCAACGCGCCAAAAACGAGGGCTTTTGCTGCGGAGCCGGTGGCGCACGCATGTTCATGGAAGAGCACCTCGGCACCCGCATTTCCGACGCCCGCGCCGAGGAAGCCATCAGCACAGGTGCCACAGAGATCGCAACTGCGTGCCCCTATTGCACAACGATGCTCGTCGGTGGCGTGAAGGCAAAACAAAGCGACGTCAAAGTCCGCGACGTCGCACAAATGCTTCGCGATTCCATCCTCATCGACGGCACCCTCCCACCAGCACAAACACCCGAATTCCTCGACCCACCAAAACGAACCCCCAAGCCTCTGCCTGCGCCGAAGGCCCCAAGTTCGCCGAAGGTTCCCACTGCGCCGAAGGCCCCAAGTTCGCCGAGTGCGGCAGCCCCTCCGCCGATTACTAGTGCTGTACCTGTGGTTCCAGCGCCGCCGGTTGCGCCTGGTCCGCCTAAGGTTTCTGCCGTACCGGTTCCTCCGGGAAATATTCCTGCGGCGCCTGTAGTCCCGGCAGCGCCTGGGGTTTCGGCACCTGTAGTGCCAGCTCCCCCGGGAAATATTCCTCCACCACCTAAGGCTTCTGCAGTTCCGGCGCCGCCCGGCTCTGCCATCTCGGCTCCTCCTAGTGTGCCCGCACCACCGACGCCACCTTCAAGCCCTGTGCCTCCTCCGCCTCCGAGTGTGCCTGGCCCGCCTAGGGTTTCTGTGGTTCCGGGGCCACCTGGCCTTGCTGTCCCAACTCCCCCAGCTCCACCAAGTGTGCCCACACCTCCGAGTGTGCCTCCTCCGCCTATAACTGATGAGGATGAGGAGTAGGTAGTAGCACAAGGCGAAAGGTAATTTTATTTTTATGAACTGTATCTTCGCTTGAAACATTGTGATAGCCACCTCGCATGTTTCGCATCGCCCTAGGTTTTAGGTTGCGCACAATTATTCACCTGTGGCCTGCCACACTTTTCTGGGGCAGTGGGCACATATACTGCTGCACTGGGCGCGGCGTCGATAAGCTTTGCGACGCCGCAGCCAGCTCCAACGCCGCCCCGGCTCGGCGACAAGAACAATCACGTAACCTGCGTCACAATAAATCCTTACCGGCCTGGGGCTTGTCACAAATTCCATCAGAAACGCGATTTTTATGGAATTTGTGACACAAAATTACGTTGCCCGCAACCGCTGACCTGCGATCTGTCACAGATTCCATTTTTTTGGCCAAATTTATGGAATTTGTGACAAAAAAGGCCGTTTTTCGTCGCAGATTCCATAAAATTCGGGATTTTTATGGAATTTGTGACAGACGCCTGGTGAATGCTTGTGCACGATTTAATTTCCTGTCGCAAATTCCATTTTTTTGGCGGATTTTATGGAATTTGTGACAAGTGGGCACAACTTATCGCATTTTTGTGACCTACCACACTTTTCTGGGGCAGTGAGCACGTAAATGCTGCACTGGGCGCGGCGTCGCAAAGCTTACCGACGCCGCGACCGCCACAGATCCCAGGCAACTGCTTGCGTGCAATCTAATTTCTTGGCATAAACCTCGGCGAATCCCCGCCTATGGCCAATGAAAATGACAAGAACTAGCTACCGGCACAAAACGTGAGACATTGATTAATAATGAGCACTGCCGCGGCAGCATAAAAACACAGGACAAATAGCAGAAATAGCCTTTCAACTAGGCCAAATACCCGGCGACCTGGTCCTGCGATGGTGGCACACACGGCAATCAAGAACGTCAATGTCACTAACCGTACCCAGGAAAGCAACGAAGAATCCAGCAATTCCGCAATGTTAGACATCGGGGAATACGCACACGCGAACTGCAGAACAGCCAAAACATAGTGCGCTAAGCCTCGGAATGTGAGTTTTTCACCTTCCAAATCGGTTGGCAACCATTGGATCGCCACAACGCTCAACCCCGCAACACAACAGCAAACAATCGTCCAGGTCCGGTGAACACTTGGGGGAAACGCTGCATATGCTGCCGCAGCGAAGGCCCACCAGCCGATGACCGTTGGCGCAGCGAGGAGTCGAACTACTTTTGCAGTTGGGCCGACTCCGTAGTCACTCACAGCATGACGGATGGGATGATATCCACTGGGCATGACATGCAGTTTCACCATGAGTCCAAGCCGAACTACAGCGGCCAACAACACGACAACTCCGCAAAATACCGCGATCATAATGATTCCCTGATTGTTTGAAGTGTTGTTGTTAGCTCGGCGACGTCAATACCAAGTCCTTCGACATGATCGTCGAGGGAGTTCCCAAGATTACGGCCAGCTTTACGCAACACTTTGTTGCCAGAATGAGTAATCGACAGGATTTTCTTGTTTGAATCTCCTTGCCTGCGCGTATCCACAACCCAGTCTTGGTCCAGGAGTGATTTCAGCATTTGGCTTACGGCGGATTCGGTGACTCCCAACGCTGTGGCAAGGTCTTTTGAGGTCAGACCTGGGTGTTCAGCAATGATAAACAGCGCAACGTACTTACGATAGGTCAATCCGAATGGACGTAATTTAGCTTCGGCGCGTTTGCCTAATACCAACGCTAGCTCATGGATTTCCGTAGCTAAATCGTTCATACCATTAACTTAAGCCCTTAAGTTACCTCCCGTCAATGCCAAACAACGCAAGCCCAACCACCACAGAAACAACCGTGGCACACACAAGCACTAACGGCAGAAAACGCACAGCAAATCGAGTACCGAACGTACCGGCGTGCAACAGGATCAGTTTGAGGTCAATCATCGGCCCCACCACCATAAATGCGAGCTGGGCAATAGGAGGAGCACTGGTAAAACTCGCCGCCACAAAGGCATCTGCCTCAGAGCACAAGCTCAAGATAATGGCGGCGCCCACAAGAAACAGCACAGCCAGCGCCACATTGGACCCGAAGCTATGAGGTACCCAGAGTTTAAAGGCTGCAGCTGCCATAGCACCTGGTACGAGGAACCCTGCGGCTTGTAGGAAATCCCGGGCAGCGGTGTCAATAAAGCCATGATGGTGGCAGTGATCGTCAGGCATTTCAATCTGGGTACCAATGAATTTCCAAATCCACCCGATGGCCAAGGCGGCAATAAAACTCGCCAGGAAGCGGGCCCACACCATCATCGGGTTGTCAGGAAATGCAACCGCAGTAGCCACCAATACAACGGGATTAATAGCTGGCGACGCGACAAGAAACACCAGTGCTTGCGCCTGCGAAACACCCCGACGCATCAGTGAATGGGCAACCGGAACCGAGGCACATTCACATGCCGGGAGTGCCATGCCAGTCAATGCTGCGACAGGAAGACCACCGCGGAGTTTACGGAATACGGAAGAAGGAACCCAGGCACTAATCGCACCGGAAAGCAATGTGCCTAACACTAAAAATGGAATTGCCTGCACCATGACGGCGAGGAAGATTGTGGCCCACGTATCAAGGGCTGGGGGCAAGGCGTACAACCGGCCTTCAGTCACGATCACAATAAAGGCACCGGTGACGGCGACGGCGCTAAACAGGGGGAAGGCCCAGGTAGAGGTCGGGACGTCGATACGCGTGTTCATAGGTACGGCCTTTCCGGGGGCGCGATTGGGGCCGCCGTTTGCACCTGCACTGCGTCCTGCTTTACGACGCCCGTGACCACCACCCAATCTGCATCAGGCACCGCGCCAATCATCCGCACACCATGCAGCGTCGCGTCGGCCGCACAACATAACACCCGGTAGCGTGTGAGCATCCAGCCGTCCTCTACTGGCGTCACCTGCCCGATCATCCGCACCTGTTTGCCATCAATATTCTTGTAAAACGGGAAATCCAGAACCGTCATATCGTTAACGTCATCGTGGAGTTCGGGCAGTTCCATATCCGCTGCCTTGGTCACTTGCAACCGACCTGACCTGGGTAATAGCGGACCCGGCGCAGTCACAACCAAAAGCAACAACGGTATTAACAACATCACCGATGCCCGCGAACCATGCCCTAAACCGTGATCGTTATACGCCCGCCATTCCACGGCGATCCCCAGCGCAATCAGCACCAACCCGGTAGCCAGCACAAACCACATGAACCCTGGTTGAACATAGCGGTATACCAGCCCCGAACTACACAGCAACGACAGCACCAACCCGAACGTAAAAATCAGAGCGCCATGCCACGTATCCCCAGCAGTTGCCCTATGCACACATTGTCCTTCGTTCCATAGATAACAGGTCTAACATTTTAGTCCCCGCTTCACTATTCTTGTTGATATGAGCAACGAGCACGTCCGCATTAGTGATGCCGAACGCACCCAAGCCATGGAATTACTGGGCACCCATTTTGCCGCTGGACGTCTCACCTTGCCTGAATACGAAGAACGCTGCGACCGAATCGTTTCCGCGACCACCCGCGGCGAAGTCACGGTACTGTTCCGCGATCTCCCCGACCTGAGCAGGCTGCCAGCAACGACCAGCGGCCGCGCCTACTCCGTGGATGAAATTGAACACTTGCGGAAGCGAAACGCCAAACCAAAGGCTGGGATCGTCGCTCTCACCACGATCGGAACGCTGGGCACTGTCATGGCCCTCGATTTCATTGCGGGAATCAATGCACCATACCTGCTGTTTTTAATTCCCGCAGTGATCGTACTTTTGTATGTAATGAAGATCGGTCCGGCAGCGTGGCATATGCCCAGCCCTCAGCAATTAGAAAAAGAACGCATCCGCGAATTGCGTACGCGTGCAAAAATCCGCCAGATTGAAATGCGCCAAGAAAGCCGCGCAAAGCAGCATGAGCTGGCAAACCAGGCAATGAACTACGCCCAAGGTTTTCTGAAGAAGAAATAAATCCCTGCGAAAATCACGAAATTTACCCCAAGAATCGCCGAAGCTGGGATGAAAATGGCACGATAGTGGAATGAATAATCTGCCTCCACGCCGTAGCCCGCGCGTTTTCGACCAATCCGAAAAAATGAAGGATGTGCTGTATGAGATTCGTGGGCCTGTTGCTGCCGAGGCGGAACGTTTAGAACTTGATGGGCACCGCATTCTCAAACTCAACACTGGCAATCCTGCTGTGTTTGGTTTCGAGGCCCCCGATGTGATCATGCGTGACATGATCGCCGCATTACCAACAAGCCAGGGTTATTCCAGTTCAAAGGGCATTATCCCGGCCCGCAGAGCCATTGTGACACGCTATGAGGTCGTTCCCGGATTCCCGTCCTTTGATGTTGATGACGTCTTCCTAGGCAACGGAGTTTCCGAGCTTATCTCCATGACCACTCAGGCATTATTAAACGATGGCGATGAGGTGCTCATTCCAGCGCCGGATTATCCACTATGGACGGCAGCGACCTCCCTTGCCGGCGGAAAACCCGTCCACTATATGTGTGATGAAGAAAATGACTGGAGCCCGGATCTGGAAGATATCCGCGCCAAAGTCACAGACCGCACCAAAGCAATTGTGGTGATTAACCCTAATAATCCCACTGGCGCCGTATATTCCAAGGACACATTAAAAGCAATCGTAGATATCGCCCGCGAGCACGAATTACTGATCCTCGCCGATGAAATCTACGACCGTATCCTCTACGACGATGCTCATCACATTTCCATTGCGACCCTCTGCCCGGACCTGCTGTGCATCACCTACAACGGGCTTTCCAAGGCGTACCGCGTTGCTGGATACCGTGCTGGGTGGATGGTCATTACCGGCCCGAAGCACCATGCGTTAGGTTTCTTGGAGGGACTTGAACTCCTTGCTGGCACCCGATTGTGCCCAAACGTCCCAGCTCAACACGCTATCCAAGTTGCTCTGGGCGGCAGGCAGTCCATCTTTGATTTGACCAAACATGGCGGGCGCCTCCTTGAGCAACGCAATGTAGCATGGGAGAAGCTCAACGAAATCCCAGGCATCAGTTGTACAAAACCAATGGGTGCCTTGTATGCATTCCCTAAGATGGACCCCAACGTTCATGAAATCCACGATGACGCCAAGATGATGCTCGACCTGCTGCGCCAAGAGAAGATCCTCATGGTGCAAGGGACCGGCTTCAACTGGCCTACACCCGACCATTTCCGTGTGGTTACGTTGCCGCACGCTGCCGATCTCGCCCGAGCAATTGAACGACTAGGTAATTTCCTCGCAAGCTATAAGCAGTAATTATGGGACGTCACACTTCTCAAAAGCAGCCATCATTTCCGCCGCGGGATTATCGCAATTACCGCGAACACTATGATGCAGACTATGCCGCCGAAGAAGACTACGCGAATGAAGATTACGCCGATGAAACCCGTTCGCGGAACCCGTTTTCATTGTGGCAGTGGCTTCTGAGTCTGCTGTTAGTCTTTTCCTTTATTGCAACCCTGGTTGGGCTGGTATTCCTCTGGCCTTCCAGCGAGCCTCCAAGAGTAGCGCCCGAATTCAAAACCACATCACCACTGCCCCAGAATCAAGTTGATGGATTGGTGATTATTCGGGATTCAGGCGAATGTAACTCACCTTCGGTTGGCCGTGTATTTGAGACCTCCCCCGTGACATCCCTGGAGCAAAAAGCAGAGGAATGCCAGCGGGCCATCGTGGAAATCCAGGAAGGCGATAACAAAGGCAAACGTACTTTGCTGATGGTCAGCGAAAAACCGGGTGATCCTAACCTGCAAGAAGGCGAAACCATCCGCATGAGCGAAAGCACTGCGGCAGACGGTTCCCACGCCTATACTTTCACCGATTTCCAGCGCACCATTCCGCTGGCCTTTTGGATTATCCTCACTGCGGTTGCCATCGTAATTATTGGCCTGGGCCCCGGCATTCGCTCACTGTTTGGCCTGTTGGTTACCTTCGCCGCGGTAGCATTGTTCCTTCTGCCAGCGCTTTTGCATGGCGGTCCGCCGTTGCTTTTGGCCATTGTGTGCGGTTCAGCCGTGCTGTTCCCGGTGTTGTATATTGTGCACGGCATCAGCTGGAAAACGTCTTCAGCGTTGGCGGGCACATTGATCTCCTTGGGGTTATCTGCTGGGCTCGCCCATATTGCCATCAGTGGAAACCAACTCCGCGGGCTTGCCGACGAAGATAATCTACTCATCCAGCTCTACCTTCCCGACGTCACTGTCACCGGCCTGATGCTGTGCGGCTTTATTATCGGTGCCCTCGGCGTGCTCAATGACGTGACAATCGCACAAGCTTCTACCGTAAACGAGCTCGCCGAGATCGAGCCTGATGCGTCACCATGGCGTCTGTTTGCGGGCGCGATGAAAGTGGGCCGCGACCATATTGCTTCGATGGTGTACACACTCGTACTGTCCTACACCGGCGCGGCTCTTCCGTTGCTGTTGCTGCTCAGTGTTGCGGATCGTCCGTTCCTACAAGTGCTTACTAGCGACGTCATGGCTACCGAACTTCTCCGTTCAGCCACCGGTGCGTTGGCCCTCACGCTTGCTGTACCAATTACCACATTGATCGCAGCATTCACTGTGGCTGAGGACTAACCTCCTCAACAAGTTTCCACAGCCGAGAAGCATGCACCGGGGCGAATTCGGTTGCTTCCAGCGACAAATTGATATGCCCTTCATCGAGCAACTGCGATGAATGCGTGTGCCCATGCACAATGCAATCGAAGCCGTCACGCCCGATCCATCGCGTAAGTTTAGGTTTCCTAAATGGATCATCGAGCCGCGGCATATGCGTAAATAACACTTCCCTTCCTTTGTACTTCACCACAAACTCCAAGACGATCACATCAAATACAGCTTGGTACTTGGGCATCCATTCCAACGCACCCTTGAGACCAAACTTAGGGTGACATGCATCATGATTCCCGGGTGTCAGGATCATTGTGAGATTTTTCGAATGCTTCAATTCAAGCAATCGCGCGAGGGCATAATCGTCCTTCCGGACCGAAATATCCCCCAAACACACTAACAACGAAGATTCTGGCAATTCATACAATCCGCCTAAAACCGCCGAATCATGGGCATACGTGTCCTGGAACCCCCGTTTGGAACTCACCAGCGGATGGTCAAGATGCAGGTCAGAAACCAGCCAAAAATCTTCCTTATCAAAGTTAATCACAATTGTCCAATTCCTTCGATACTCTTTAGTTTTTCCAATTACACTAACTGTAATGCGATGTTTTCCAATGAGAAAGGATGATAGCCATGTCTATCTCTCGCGAATACTCTCCGGAGTTCCAGCAAAAAGCAGTCAAGGAAGTAGCCAAAGGCGATAGAAGTGTTCCCGACATTGCTCGCGAGTTCGGCATCAGCGCCTCAACACTCCGCCATTGGGTGAAGGCAGCCGAAGAACGCAAGCAAGCCGCCCACGCCGCCGAAGAACACGCTGAGCTGATGACCCTCCGCGACGAACTCAAAGCACTCCGCGCCGAAGTGGAAGAACTTCGAAAGGATCGCGAATTTGTCGACTCCCTCCGAGCCTTCCTGAAAGAACGCGAACAGCGGACATAGCGGCGCTAAAAACGGGACTTCCCACTAAACCACAGCTCGGGAGTCCCACCACGTACAAAGCTATCTACCCAACAATCACACCAATAAGGGGGTATTCTGCCGGGATTCGCCAAAGGTGCCCACTTCCCGCAGATACCCCGCCCTTCTCCATTCCACTCGACAATAAGCTTAGATCAAAACGAAGTCTCGGTTTCGACGCGGAATTCAAATAGTTTCTTTGAATCTCGTGGAACATAGCCAAACTAGCCTACTGACGGTCTACGCCTTTACGACAAAATTTCCCAGATTACTAGCTAAAGCTTTAGCCAAAAGAAGATCGGGCCCAACAAAGACCTCGTACACAATGAAAACGGCACTACTGGACAATCACTCAAAGAACCGAAGCTTGTTATATTATTTGAATAATTTCCCGTTGAGCTGTTGATTTCTCGGTACCAAACAAGAAGGCAACCATACCTGTCAATCTTTTTTAAAACAACTATCTAACTTTTACATGTTCGCAAATATTACCCAATCCCTTTTTAACTATTTCAACAACAGGGCTTTATCACCACCCTCCAACTAAATATTCCACTAATTAACCGGCTTTTTTTATATCCGTAATTAACAATTTAACGGCTTAACTTACCGGATACGTCAAGCATCTAAAATAATTTAACTAAACGATCGTTTATTTTAGGTAAAAACAAATGAACTTAAGTATATTTCTCCAATGACATGGCTCACATTTTGCCCGTGAAGCGTCACACGACTCGTTACTTTGTGCGATATTGAAATTGCCAAGCAACATCCGACAGTTCGTTGCACAAGTTTTTCGGACGAGAGGCAGTAATGACGAAAGAAACATGTTGCATCGTCGATCATCAAAAGATGAAGTCAATGCATAACGCGGGCCTTCTACCCAGCAAGTTCAACCAACCACTGTATGCATTGTGGGAAATTACGTATGCGTGCCCACTAAAATGCATTCATTGCTATAACCATTCAGGTGAGGCTCCCCTAAAACATAAGAGCGTTGAAGAGACGGTCAAAATTGCACATCAATTAGGCGAATCTGGCGTTTTTGGAGTATGTCTGTCAGGCGGAGAACCAAGTATGCATCCAGCCTTTTTTGAAGTTGCGAGAATATTGAGGCATGAATACAAAGTCAACGTAGGAACACCCACGAACGGCTACAACATAACCGCCAATAAAGCTGAGAAAATGTTGGATCTTTTCTCCCTAATTCAGGTTAGTGTTGACGGCGCCGACGCAGCAACACACGACTACATCAGAGCGGTTAAAGGTTCTTTTAACCAAGCAATCAACACAGTCTCATTATTGAATGATCTTCTTGAATCGCGCACAGAAGAAAGCTCACCAATGTTAGCGATTGCCTTGGCGGCTAACTCACTCAATTATCACCAAGTTGAAAACTTAGTGGACAGGGTTTTTAGCGAATACCCCAACTTGAAAGAAGTGCGGGTACAGCCGCAGGTGCCATCAGGCAGAGGAGTTGAGTCTGATCTTTTGTTGTCTCTTGACCAACAACAAGAAGTAGAAGATAAAGCAGCGCAACTCACCAAAAAGTGGGGCAAACTTGTCCGCTACGAAAATCCAATGGTTCATATCTGGAAGGCACTAGAAGGTTGGCCGTGGGAAACTATGGTCATCGATCCATATGGGAAAGTTCGCTTCAGCCCATGGCTCCCTGGAAATGTAGGTTCGCTTGACGAAGAATCTTTAGACTCAATCTGGGAAAACAAATTGTCCACAATACACAAGGATCCTGATTTCATTCAGGTGCTATCGCGGCTTCATTCCGTCAATGACGCCGGAAAGGCATACCATTCGCTCGAATCAATTTTTGGAACTTTTGGAGGAAAGAGGCCAGTACATGCCTGAAATACTAGAAATCACAGACTACGCACAGAGCTACCCGACACTCGCTGACCATGTACGCATTCGACATGAGCCAGATAATGTAACCCTTGTCGTGGCTCCTCGAGCAAATGTTCTGTTAAACCCCACCGCTACCACTTTTCTCAACTCATTCAACGGAGAAAAATCGATACTTGAGATAGCTACCGCAATTTCAAAGACCTTTCCTGAACAAGACCAAACTCGAATCGCTGACGATATTGCAAAAACCGCGATCTCTTTAGCCTCGATCGGGGCAATCGTACTCAACACTAAGGAAGTGTAAAAATGTCTGAGACAACCAAATTTGAAGGCACAAAGAATACTGACGGCTATACCCCACCAGCAATGTTGAATCTCACCAATACCGAAGAAGAACAAACCGGTGTGGGAGTTGCCATCGTGGCTGGTGCCGGATGGGCAATTGGGATCGCTGCTGTCTGGGCGTGGGTTGCATGACCTCGTCCACACTAGAGCAGCCGGTGTTTTGGAAAGATGGAACGGTCCTACGAAAAGAGTCTTTTGGAGGGCTGATCGCGCGACCACAACACGGCGTCATTGACGTACTGTCTCACAGTGCTTTTCAGTACACCGCTTACCGTCTACATGGAGCAAACTCTGAGGAAGCATGTGAGAAAATTGCGAAACGATACGGGATCAGTCCTGAACAAGTTCGCACGGATATGAAAATTATCGAACATCAACTATCAAACCACGGTTACATCACGAATTAAGGAGTGGTAGGAGCGAATGAATACTACAGAGCTTGTAAAGGATCCCCAAATTCCACTGGGATATAGCCCATATGAATTATCTGCACCAATCGCAGTTTTGTTGGAATTAACCTACAACTGCAATCTCCGATGTAAACACTGCATGGCAGATAATTCGGGAGCTTCGTACGTAGGAATTCGTTCTCTACCAGTAATCGCTCCCGGAGAATTCACGACCGATCAATGGTTGGCGACGATAGATGAACTGGCAGATGCCGGAGTTCTCATTGTCTATCTTTCGGGGGGCGAACCAATGATGCACCCTGGATTCTCCGATATTCTCCAACGGGTACACGATCGTGGCATGATGGCTTGTTTGTTGACCACAGCTACAAAGATCAATGAATCAAACATTGATCTTATCGCTGCCCACTGCCAAAAAGTAGAAGCCAACCTCGACGGCCCTGATGCTGAATCGTATGACTACTTCCGTGGCGTTAAAGGAGCTTTCGAAGATACACTCTCAGGCATTCGACTTCTTACAGCAAGGAATATTCCAACCCGGGTTAACATCACAGTGACAAAACTTACTGCGCCTTATATCAGTGACATCGTCGATTTAGCGATAGAACTCGGACTTAAGGAAGTAGTTGCTGTTCCTCTTCGCATTTCCGGACGAGCTCAATTATTCCGCTCGAAGCTCGAAATGAATGATGGTGAGATAGAGGAATTTTTCAACAACTGCAGGAGGATTCGAAGCACTGCCCCAACGGACTTTTTGTTTCTTTTTGAAGGAGAAGAAGAATTTGAATCTGTATCCGATCCAAACCAACTAATGCCGCGATCTGGGTGTGGGAAAGTCCATTGCACCATAACGCCCGAGGGGAATGTAAAACTCGAACCAGAAACACCCAATGGAGATGGATGGTTTGCTGGCTCATTAACAATGCAACCCTTCACCGAAATTTGGCAAGAGGCAAATATTTTCAAAGTATCCAGAAACCTCTCGCTCGATACAAATGAAACATGCCCATACCGAATGTTAGGCGGATCATGTTTTGCCCATCATGGTGATGGTGTAGACAACAGTGACCAAACCGCGCTGCAACAGCCTTGTTCATACTGTAATTCCACTCAAGTTAATGGAAAATGGTGTTAGTAACGTGCACGAATACAACAAAAGCGATCTTGGACGATGGGGGGCGCCTACTAATGAATTACTCGAGCGGAAAGACGAGCTAATTCAGCTCGGGTTGGCCCCAGATTCGATTTCAGCACCTCTCTATGCACTATGGGAAATAACTGGCGCCTGTCCTCTGAGATGCAATTACTGCTACAACGAAAGTCCCCAAAATATAAAAAATCTATCACGCGAGGATCTCATTAAAATCGCACGCTCTTTAACGGACGGGGGCATATTCGGCGTCTGCCTCTCAGGTGGTGAACCTCTGGTCAGCAAACATTGGCACGTCGTGGCCAATGAACTAGTTTCACATGGAATTCCAGTCTCACTAATTACTTCGGGTTGGACTGTTACAAAGACTATTGCACGAGAGGTTGCGAAACTTGTTGAATCCGTCTCAGTCTCACTTGATGGTTTGCAACCAACACACGACCGCATCCGAGGCCGTGAAAATTCTTTTTGTAAAGCCATCGATGCGATACAACTTTTCCAAGATGCCGGGACAAAACGATTAGAGATCTCTTATGCGGTGAGCAGCGCAAATAGCTCTGAAATCGACAAAATTGTTGATCTTGCTGAGGAACTAAACATCGACAGGGTTAGATTACATCCAGTTGTGGGAATAGGACGCGCCCAAAAGCTCAAACTTGGTAATGAAGACAGAATTACAAACTCCATCTGCCAAGCAATGCGCAAAAACTCTGAGCGAAAAGTCACTGTCGTACAAGATTCCATTGACGGCAATCTCCGTATAGCTCAAGCATTGAAACGCTGGGTCACTTGCAGGATTAAACCGAACGGAGAAGTAACGCCTTCCGGCGCAATAACACAAAGCGCTGGAAATCTCACCACAGACTCCCTCACTGCAGTATGGTCTAGGGTAAGCACCACAGATGCTGTAAATTCCATTGATCCTTCTACAAAACCAGACATCTTGAATATTAGGGGGCACAGAGTTCGTATTGAACGAGACGGCAGCAGTTTCGTTCAAACACCGAACGGTTTAAAGCTCCTTAATAAGGCAATGACGGAGATTATGTTATCGAGCCAACTTGAATTAAGGACCCTGAAGAACCACAGCGAAGATTCGCTTCATGATGCATTAGTACGTTTAGTGGAAGACGATCTTGTAGATAAAGAAGTTTTGGCTACTCTATGAGAAACAATGAACTAGCACTCAACGCGAACAACGTGACGGGAGGTTACTCGTCGGGAGCCGGAGTATTTGACATCTCCTTAGAAATCGAGTCCGGAGTG
The DNA here is from genome assembly GCA_030528295.1 of Corynebacterium sp. Lineage (GTDB taxonomy): Bacteria > Actinomycetota > Actinomycetes > Mycobacteriales > Mycobacteriaceae > Corynebacterium. The sequence goes on along the minus strand of JAUMZC010000005.1, from coordinate 14,806 downwards.
TGCTGTGGACTTTTTGGGCCAAACGGATCGGGTAAAACAACAATGATACGTTTGCTAACAGGACTCCTTCAGAAAAGTAGCGGTTCCATAATTATTCGCGGGACCGAATTGACGACTAGTTCTGCCGCACAGTGTCGAGAGAATATTTGTGTAGTAGGAGAAGGCCCTCCATATAAAGAACTAACAGTTCGAGAAAATGTTCTACTCTGGACCGGTTTATACCATCGTCAAGGATCATGCTCCACGATCACTGACGCTGCACTCGAACAAGTTGGAATAAGCGCTCTAAGCGAAAGGTTAGCAGGAACGCTAAGTAAAGGACAACGACAAAAGCTCAAACTTGCTCGTTCTCTAGCAGTCAATGCACCCATTTACATTCTGGACGAACCGTTTGATGGACTCGACCCTACCAGCACCAGGAATATGCTCGAAATTTTCACCGAGAAGAAAAAACAAGGTGCTTCAGTTTTACTCTGCTCACATGATCTATATTCTGTTGATTCCCTATGCGATAAAGCATTGTTTCTTGATCAAGGACGAGTCATTGTTTCAGGTAACCATAACGAGCTACTAGGCATGTTAGAGCGCCCTGCACAAGTACTAGTCCATTATACCGATGGCCACCGGAAGTATGTGAAAGAAGTCAATTATGATAAACGAAAACAATCTCGTGCTGACGTCGTAACCAGTACGATTAATGAAATTCTTGCAGATGGTCACAAAATACTCTCCGTACCAGAGTCAAACCTTAGTTTAGAAGATTTATATCTTGATATTTTTGGTCAAGAGGTGGAGCAGTGAGCCGTGTATCATTATTAGTAAAGAAAGACTTACGTGAGGTTTCCCGAACACCTGCATCTTTAGCAGTGATGACAGTCCTTCCATTATTATTCGTTGCTGTCATCCCAGCTATAGGATTACTTTTTCTCATTCATGTAGTTCCCGCTGATGAATTAGAAAAAGCACGAGATGCACTAGAGCAACTTCCACTTCCAGTGGACGTACTTGAAGGCACTGCTATCGCGACAGTATTACCTGAAATCGCGGCTCGATACCTTTTTGCCCCCATACTTTTACTAGTGCCAGCCATGGTCACAAACATTATTGCTAGTCAAAGTTTTGTAGGGGAGAAAGAACGTGGAACGATAGAGACTTTACTTTATACGCCATTGACTAGCCGCGACCTCGTCTTAGGAAAAACAATTGCCGCTCTAGTACCTGGACTCATTACGTCAGCCGCCGCACACTTTATATATTTTATTATCGTGAATATCATCCTTGTGTCCGCTGGCCTACCAATGGCTCTGATGGATCTCGGATGGTTATTGTTTGTAGTGCTACTCACACCCGCCATTGCCTACCTGTCAGTCATTTGCGTTGTCGCTATCTCACATAGAAGCAAATCTGCCCAGTCAGCGCAATCTGTTGGCGGATTCTTGGTTCTGCCAGTCGTAGCAGGAGTGATCAGTCAAGCTGTGGGCTTTTTCGTCCTCGACTATAAGGCAATTTTGATATTATCATTTATCACACTTGCACTGTGCGCCCTGTTAACATGGCTAGCCTCTCGAACTTTTCGCCCAGAAAGGATAGCTTTCATTACTTAATCTACATAAGTCTTCAAACTCAAATAACTCTACACTTAGGAGTGACGATATGTACTGGATTATTGCTCTAGGCTGCATACAAATCATCCTGTCAATTTCTGCGTTAATCGTTTGGTGGAAGACCGATGATCAAATGTACAATCACATTCCGAAATATGGTTGGTTGTTAATTATCCTAGCTTTTAGCATTATTGGACCAGTCCTTTTTTTGCTACTTGGGCGAGTGCACAATAGAAATTTCCAGAATTATCCAAACAATCAATCGCCTGCCCAAATAAATGACGTAGTTACGACTCTATATGGAGACCGAGATCAATGACCGATCCGGCCATAAGAGTTCAAGGTCTCACAAAATACTTCGGTGCCACAAAAATCCTAGATGACTTAGAAATTAAAGTCCCGCGCGGTGAAATTTATGGCTTTCTAGGTCGAAACGGTGCTGGTAAAACAACCACAATTCGAATCATCCTACAATTACTTCGTGCTGATATGGGTTCGGTTTCGTTGTTAGGGCACCACGACGGAGGATGGCGCGGATCCGTCGGATATCTTCCTGATGTTCCAACCTTTCACCCATGGATGACAGCCCAAGACTTTCTTTCGTACTGTGGCGAAATTAGTGGCCTGCGAGGACGGCTGCTTCGTAAACGAGTCGATATGTTACTGGAAACTTCCCACCTTGATCGGAACAGGCATCGGATTATGAATTTTTCCAGGGGAATGAAACAGCGACTAGGGATAGCTCAGGCTCTCATCCATTCTCCTCAACTAATTATCTTGGACGAGCCCACCTCGGCCTTAGATCCCATTGGGCGTCATGATGTATTAAGCATGATCGCTGCACTGAAAGGAAAAACCACTGTATTCTTTTCCACCCACCTTCTTGATGACGCCGAACATGTCTGTGACAGAGTCGGAATTCTAAGTAATGGTAAGTTAATCACGGAAGAAAAAGTCGACACACTTGTTCGAGGGTCCGGCGAAAAGCAGGTTTTAACCGTTCAATCTACGGAGGATTCACAACCGGTCGCATCTTTAGTGCGTGCGATTCAGAAACAAGGCTGGAAAGTAACACAAACCACATCGCAACGTTCCAGCTTGGAAGAAGTATTTATAAATCGAACAAGAGGTAAATAGTGCGCGCGTTACTTAAAAAAAACCTCCAGGAATACTACCGAACGTGGCGAATTTGGGCATGGGTTGGAATTTTTGCGTTTATCGCACTTACCGGCCCTCTAACCGCTCGGTATACCTCAGAAATTTTAAAATTTATAGGTGGAGAGAAGCTTGAAGCTTTAGCCGCAACATCATCTGACGCAGCTACGCACACGAGTGCGAATCAACAGTGGCTGCATGATCTTAGCCAAATAGGCGCAATTGTTGTTGTCGTCGTCTTTGCTACTGCTTTATGCAATGATCTTGCTGATGGTTCATTCGTATTCACACTGACTCGTGCCATCAGCCGTAGCGAGTTTCTCGCTACAAAACTTGCAACATTCTTCGCAATGTTTCTCACCATCACAATGCTTAGCGTCACAACCAATTTACTCGTCACATATATGGTTTTTGGAAAAATTTCCCTCTTAAACTCAATGATGATAACAATCACTTGGGGATTTCAACTCATGCCCGCCATAGCAATGAGCTTATTAATCGGCGTGAGCTCTTTTTCAGCGACGGGTGCGAGCATAAGCGGAATCGCGACATTTCTATCATTTAACATGATTGCCAGCATTGAGTTCTTTCAAAAGTGGACGCCCGCAGGAACCGCCAACATTGCAGCAAACTATGCAATGGACCGCGAACCCGAACTTGCATGGCCCATTATCGCATCGATTCTTATGTCGTTAGTCTTACTCACGATATCGATATACCATTTTAATCAGCGCGAACTATAGCTGCGGGCTAAGCCTGACCTGGGCGAAACACAGCACAACCATGGCGCTACTTACCCCGAATGCACAAAATCCAGTGCGATGGTTCGAGGTTCCGCTTTTTCATCTCCCACATTTCTGGCATTCATTTTCTGCAGCTCTTCGGTGGTGAGGCGAGCAGTGACGTTGTTGATCACTTCGCGGGCTTCACCATTGATTGATTTGCCGCGCATCAGGGGAAGCACATGCTGCGGAAGCACAAGGTTTTTCGGGTCTTCCAGCGTCACCAGATCGTGGCCGAAGGTTGGTGATGTGGTGTACACGTCGGCGATATCGGCGGCACCATCATTCAAGGCGGCGATAGTGAGGGGGCCTCCGCTATCGGCGATTGGAACCAACTCGACTGCTGGGATGTTGTACACCTCGGACAGCCCCTTGGGGCCGTAGGGACGTTCCCTCAGTTCCGGGTTGCCGGCAAGGCGCAGACCGTCCATGTCCGCCAAATCTTCCAGCGTGACCAAGCGATGTTGTTCCGCGAATTCGCGTGTCACCCGGAATGAGTCTTTGGATTCGCCTGGGGCGGCGGTGCCGGTGGAAAGTCCTGCCGGGAGCACACGATTCAAGGCTGAGAGGACTTCTGAATTATCGGCACCGGGGCGAAGTTCTTGGTCGCCAGCTTCGGTGATGTAGTACTGGGCGAGGTTGCCAGAGTATTCGGGGACCAGGTCAACGGTGCCTTCTTGGAGGGCTTTGAGGTACGCTTCGCGGGCGCCGATGCCGGATCGGACGTCAACATCGAAGCCTGCGTCTTCCAACGCTACGGCCCAGATCTGACCAATAATTTCAGATTCCGGGAAATTGGCTGTTCCGATTGTAATGTGGCTACCGTTTTGGGTAGTCGCATTGATGGCTCCGGATTGTTCACCAGTGGGGGTTTTGAGCGGATCGTGCCCGCATGCACTAAGGACAAAAGCTATGAGGCCAAGGACTAAGGTCTTTTTCATCGGAGTCTCCGTTGCAGTATCGCTAATACAATATCCGCTACGAAGGCCAAAACCGTTACAGTCAATGCACCTGTAAGTACTTCGGAATAACTTTGTAATGCCAGCCCGTCAAACACATACCGGCCAAGACCACCCAAACCAATAAAGGCAGCGATGGTTGCTGTGGACAACACCTGCAGGACGCAAGAACGTAGGCCGCCCACAATGGTCGGCATCGCAAGAGGGCCAGTGACCTGCAGAATCATTTGACGTTCCGTGAAGCCCATTGCTTGCGCGGCGTCGGTAACCTCGGCGGGGATGGCGCGAACCCCCGCAACAGTCGCGGCAAGCAGCGGTGGTACGGCAAGGAGTAGCAACACAATAATCGTGGAGACCAACGGAAGGCTGATCCCGATATACAAAGTCAACAATGTCAACACGCCGAGTGACGGTAACGCCCGCAAAGCACCGGCGCTGGCGAGCACGGCGTCGGCAAGCTTTGTTCTGGAAATGGCGAACCCCAATGGAATGCCCAACACAATCGCAATCCCCACAGCCAAGCCGGAGTAAGCGAGGTGCTCTCCAGTGCGCGCAAGTAGCTCATACATATTGGCCCTCTTTCCGCCGGTGACGTGCCCACGGCGTGGCAATGCGCTGCACCGCAACCAACACCAAATCAAACACGATTGCTAATACCAACGTGCCTAGGATCCCGATAAGAATCTCGGTAGCAAAAAGCCGCTGGTAACCATTGGTAAATAGTGTGCCCAGCGACTGCACCCCAATGAGCGCACCAACCGAAACCAAACTGATGGTAGAAGCACTGACCACGCGCAAACCCGAAATAACCAGCGGAAATGCCAGCGGAATCTCCACCGTAAACAGTTTGCGCCAGGTGGAATAGCCCATCGCCGTGGCCGCGTCAGAAACATCCGGGTCGATCGCCGCAAAGGCATCTGTTGATGCGCGCACCTGTAGGGCTAAACCGTAGATGGTCATCGCCACAATAACGTTCCATGGGGAGAGTATCGACGTCCCTAAAAACTGCGGCACCACAACAAACAACGCCAAGGAAGGTATGGCGTACATCAGGCCCGTGCCGATAACCAGCGTTTCACGAACCTTGCTACTGCGATTGGCATACCAGCCCAGCGGCAACGCAATCAGGAAGGAAAAAAGAATCGGCGGCCAGGAAAGCTGGATATGGGCGATGAGCAGCTCCGAAATAAACTCCCAGTTGGTGATAGCCCATCTCATGAGACCACCCCGTTCACACGACCGTGTCGGTCTACAACAACATCCCGCCCTCCTTGCTGTTCAATATGCACCGCACGGTCTTCCACCCCAACAAAACTGGCCACAAACTCGTTCGCCGGATTGGTCACAAAATCCGCGGCGGGACCCGATTGCTCAATATGGGCATTTTTGGAGAGCAACACAATATCATCGCCAAGGCGGAACGCTTCATCAATATCGTGCGTGACCAGGATAATCGTCTTATTGAGTTGCTGCTGCAGACGCAGCACCATACTCTGCAGCTCCCGACGAACCACCGGATCAACCGCACCAAACGGCTCATCCATTAACAAAATATCTGGATCGGAAGCCAAGGCTCTGGCCACCCCGACTCTTTGAGCTTGCCCGCCCGACAATTCACCCGGGTATCGTGGCGCTAAATCCGGCGAAAGATCAAGCATTTCCATCAGCTTGGTCACTCGCTCCGAGATATTAGAAAGCTTATTTAGCTGCGCCACCGTCGCGATGTTTTGGGCAACCGTGCGGTGCGGGAGCAGGCCCGCACTTTGCATCACATAGCCAATGGAACGGCGAAGCTTCACTGGATCCACCGTGGAAATATCTTCACCGCGGACCGTAATGCTCCCTGCGGTTGGCTCAACCATTCGGTTGATCATGCGCAGCAACGTAGTCTTACCGCTACCCGATGATCCAACCAGGCAGGTCGTTTGGCCCTGCTGGAAGTGGTAGGAAAAATCCTCCACTGCCTGGGTTTCTTTATTGAATCTTTTACTGACCTGGTTGAAAATTATCATAACTTCCTAGCGGAAATTGAGGTACGCCTTTGACGGCGTAGGCCCGCGTTGCCCCTGGTATTTCGAACCAAGCGCACCAGACCCATATGGGGTCTCTGCAGGTGAGGACATTGTAAACAACGCTAGTTGGCCCACCTTCATTCCTGGCCACAGCGTAATTGGAAGATTTGCCACATTCGACAATTCCAATGTGATGTGCCCTTCAAAACCCGGATCAATAAATCCGGCGGTTGAGTGCGTCAACAACCCTAGCCGACCCAACGAAGATTTGCCTTCCAGGCGCCCCGCTAGATTTGCAGGCAGCCGGAATTTCTCCAGGGTAGAGCTAAGAACGAACTCTCCTGGGTGAAGGACAAACGCATCACCTTCAGCCACTTCCACGAGACTAGTCAGGTCGTCTTGCTGCAGCTTCGGATCAATGTGCGTATAGCGGGAATTATTGAACACCCGAAAAAATCGGTCCATTCGAACATCAATACTGGACGGTTGAATCAGCCCAGGTTCAAATGGATCAATGGCTAAATCTCCAGCATTGATGGCAAGGCGAATGTCTCTATCTGAAAGAAGCACGCCATCCATCATAACCATCATCACATCTCTCCACAGATGCAGAGATTGCGCTACCAAACGGTTATTTTCTTTTGGGAAGTAAGCTTTACTACCTCAACGCTAACTAGAACATCCTTTCACAATGAACTACTGTGGCGGAGCATACGAGTATTTCCTTATCTCCATATACTCGAAAACTTTTCTTATTTTAAGCATGAAGGATTGCTATGGACACCCCGGCGGTTCTTGCCCACGGAATCAGCGTTCAAGGCACTGAAGGCACCGTATACGGTCCACTCGATATTGAAATCCCCACCACTGGACTCATTGTTCTTGCTGGTCGGGGCGGTTCTGGACGCACCGCACTTGCGCTCACCCTCTCTGGAAGGATGAAGCCTTCCTCTGGCACTCTCACAGTCTTGGGAGAAACAAAACCCGCAAACATTCGCCCAAAGGTGGCAATCGCCGGCGTTGCAGTCATTGACGAACTAGATCGCGACGTAACCATCAAGGCCATCTTGCGCGAGCATCGAGCATGGTCTACCAAGTGGGCGTTCTGGACTCCCAGAATAGATCCCCAGTACTACGAACAGCTTTGCAAACCTATATTCGGAGACCGTCCGTTGCCTCCGATGTCGGCCTATATTAGCCAAATTCCAGCCCTCGACCGGATTCTTCTACGCATTGCGCTCGCGATGAATCCGGCCCATAAGACACCCATTGAAATGCTCGTCATGGATGATCTTGAGCAAGTCCGCGAAGAACCAGACCGCCAGCAGCTCATTGATACCCTCGCACGTCTTTCGCAAACGATCCCTGTTGTAGTGAACGCCGTGAATCCGCTTCCGGGGTATCCGCACATAAATTTGCACACCGACGGCGCGTATATACGTTCAGCAAAGGAGCAGCAATGATTTCCGGGCTCACTATTGGCAGCGAACTCCGTCGATTTGGTCGCTCTACCCTCGGCAAAATCGCACTGGTAGCCATCACACTCATGCCATTGCTGTACTCGGCCCTGTACCTGTGGGCCTTTTGGAACCCATTCTCCAATATCAATCAACTACCTGTGGCGTTTGTAAACTCAGATCGCGGCACCACCGTAGACGGCAAATCACTCAATGCCGGCAAACAGGTTGTTGAAGGACTCCAACACGTCGAAGAGATTAATTTCGAATACGTAAGCCACCAAGACGCTCTTGAAGGGGTGGCAAACGGCGATTATTACTTTGTCGTCGAACTCACTGAAGACTTTTCAGAAGCCATCGCCTCGCCTGCCACGGGAAACGCTCGCCAAGCGGTCATTCAAACTACGTACAACGACACCAACGGTTATCTGTCCACCATGATCGGCGAAAACGTGATGCGCACTATGCTGCCAGTCATTTCGCACCAGATCGGCGAAGAAGCTGTGGATAAAGTGCTGGTCGGGGTGCAGTCTGCGGGCTCAGGGCTACAACAAGCAGCTGAAGGCGCCACGAAGCTTAACGACGGCCTCGCAACCGCTGTTGGCGGCAGCAGTCAGCTCTCCGAAGGCACCGTCAAACTGAACGATTCGGTGGCTACGCTGGCAGAAGGAAGCGATCAACTGGCAGCCGGTACGCAACAACTCGCCGATTCCATCAATGCAGCGGCACCACAGTTGCATCAGCTGGAGGAAAAAGCACAAACGCTAAATAGCCGGATGCCAGAAATCGCCGCAACGGCGAATGATATTAATACTGACGTCATTGCATTGAATGAAAGTTTGGCACATGTAACGGCATTTCAAAGTCAATCCAGTGCTGATGTCCGCAATCTAGCGAATCAACTTCGCGGGATACAAGAACCCAACGTCCAAAACGCAGTGGCCCAACTCGATCAACTTGCCAACCAGATCGATAACTCTGGACTCGGTGAAAACGCCCCAGCCACAACGCAACTCCGCAATCTTCAAGACACCTCTGGAAGGCTTAACTACCAGCTCAATGACACTCAATCGCCATTCCGAAAAGGCCTCGACCAAGTAAGCTCCGGCAAAATCTCCGAACTCGAGCAAGGTGTGAACAAACTCAACGATGGCATGCAGACACTCAACCAAGGTGCGCATCGCCTGCATGATGAGGGGACCTCGCCGCTGGTCGCGGGCGTCGATAAGCTACAACAAGGTTTAACGGAACTTCACGATGGTTCCAGCACGCTCGCCACCAAACTCACTGACGGTGCCAATGCCGTGCCCAAGTGGGACGAAGAACAACGCCGAGGCACAGCAAGCGTACTGGGTGGACCGGTAGCACTCCAAGCCACCAACGAAGCCGGCCAGAACACCTTCGGCGGCGGACTCGCACCGTTCTTCTTCTCACTCTCAATGTTCATCGGTGGATTGATTATTTTCCTATTGCTCCGACCCATGCAAAACCGTGCAGTCGCTTCCGGGGTAGCACCACTACGCGCTGCACTCGATGGGCTCTGGCCAGCAATTATCATCTCATCATTGCAAGCCACCGTAATTGTTGGAGTGACCATGCTGGCAGTAGGACTCGACCCCCGCTACCCCATCGGACTGTGGGCATTCTCCATAGGCGTGGCAATCATGTTTGCAGCAGTAAACCAAATGCTCAATGTTCTCCTGGGCCCTGGCCCCGGGAAAGTCATGGCCATGGCGTTACTCATGCTGCAAATCCTTGCTTCAGGCGGGCTATACCCAGTGGAA
>JAUMZC010000005.1:0-5043 GCA_030528295.1 Corynebacterium sp. | reverse complement strand
ACCCAGCCCCAATTCTTCCAATGGCTGCACCCAATCAACCCCATGACATACTCGGTCAATGGATTCCGACAACTCATGTACGGCAACCTTGACCATCGCCTACCTCAGGCAATCACAGCGATCGCACTGATCACCGTCATATCAGTGACCCTCACCGCACTCGCCGCACGAAGAGACCGAATGTGGACGATGAAACGCCTGCATCCTGCGATTAAACTGTAGATTCGGCACCATAACCACTCAATGCTATGATTGAGCGGTCCGCCGATGTAGTTCAATGGCAGAACATCAGCTTCCCAAGCTGAATACGCGGGTTCGATTCCCGTCATCGGCTCCACGAAAAAACACACCCCTACCAGCGCAAACATTCGCGGGTAGGGGTTTTGTTCGGCTGACACCCATGGTACGCTGAGCCCATGTTCAACTAGCACAGTTCACATCCCCATTCCATTCTTATTACTTCATGTTGGTGAGTGCTGTGTCTTGCTTGCGTTTTTCTTCCGTCACTTTTGACTACCAGGCCGCCCGGGTCCTTGAACACGTTTCGTTTCGTTGTGGGCCTGGCGAGCGAATCTGCGTTGTTGGCCCTAATGGTTCTGGTAAAACTACCCTCCTCAAGTTGGCGGCTAACCTGCTGCAACCTGACTCGGGAATAGTGAGCAGGCCCGATGGGGCGATTGCGTTCTATCCCATAGACCACACCGAAGGCACGGTTCAAGATGTGCTGGATCGTGCATGTGCGGAGCAACTAGCGGTGCAGCGAAGGTTTTCCGAGCTCACTGCGCTGCTTGCTGCGGGCGATGTTGTTGCGCAACAACAAATCAGCGAGGAATACGACGTCGTGTTGACCCAAATGAATGCGCTACATGTCTGGGATTTGCCGTCCCATCAGGCGCGGCTTTTACATTCTTTTGAACTTTCGGAAGTTGACCCCAGCCGTGATATTTCTTCGCTTTCCCCTGGTCAGCAAGCCCGCCTACAATTGGCTGCACTGCTACTGTCGCGCCCGGCGTTGATATTGTTGGATGAGCCTACGAACCATATAGATACTCACGCGCGGGCGTTTCTGATCGAGGAATTATTGGATGCCCGCTGCCCTGTCCTATTCACCAGCCACGATCGGGATTTTATTCATTCAGTGGCAACCAGCATTGTGGATTTGGATACTGACCCCTGGGCGGCGCTGCTTCTTGCTCAAGGTAATCCGCTGACCAACGGCGTGTTTCAGTGCGCGGGAAACTACCTGGAGTATTTGCACAGAAAAACTGACGCTCGTAGGGCACATGCTAAAATCCATAAGGCGCAGCAGGCACGAAAACAGCAGCTACTTCAGCATATGGACGCTTCCGAAACTGTTGGGCACGCGGAGTGGACGCCACGCTCAGAAAGCAGGGTGAGTAAGAAGTTTTACGCCGACCGAAATCAGAAGGCCTCCACTCGACGCATGCTTAACGACGCCGTGCGACTCGACCGCCATAGTCAGCTTGAGGTGCGTAAACCTCGCTACACGCACACCTCGATGATCCTTCCAGTGCCTGCTGTGCGGGACCATATTGCCGTGAGTGTGCGAGACGCTTCTGTTCCAGACCGACTCCGTCCAGTTTCTTTCGAACTATCCGCTGGTGAGCATCTGTTAGTTACTGGACCAAACGGTTCAGGGAAGTCAACGCTGTTGCATTGGCTTGGCACAGGTAAGCCCCCATCGGGGGCGAAGGGTTCCGTAGTTGTTGGAGGTGTTAGCGGATATGTACCGCAAGATCTACCTGCTTTGATCGCCGAGGATACGCTTTCCGATCACCACAAGAAAGGTTTTCTTCACCCAAGGTTTTGGAATGTCCCATTTGCGGAGTTGTCGAGTGGTAACCGGCGACGCCTGCAACTCGCGTTGGCGTTTCGTAATCATCCCGATGTATTGATTATTGACGAACCCACGAACTACCTGGACCTTGATGCAATTGAGTCCTTGGAGTCGGCTCTTCGTGATTGGCCCGGCACTGTAGTGTTGGCAACCCATGATCCTTGGTTGATTGAACACTGGCACGCCGCCCGCACCGTCATTTAGCAATGATGCTACAATTCAGGCCAGCCCAAGAAACTATCGTTGAAAGCGTTAGCCTGCATATGAGCACCTTATGGCGGGCAAAAGACTCTTTGCCCCTGGTCGTTATGGCGTGCCTTCTCGCACTGCTGCTGCTCGATGAAAACTTCAGAAACTCCCGCGTCAGCATCATCCTCGTCAGTCTGGTTGGTGTTGCATGTGCACTCAAAACCCCAAGAATGGCAGGGTTGTTTTTCTGCGTCATTTTTCTTTGCCTGTGCTACGACGGTGAGGCTCGCAATATTGTCACCGTACTCGGGGCAATTGGCGTGGTTGGCATAATCTCCTACCACGGGTATCTCTACAGCTCCATTTCAATCGGATTCTTCTTGTTTTACATTGGAAGCACTGAGATATTCGAAGGTAAATTCCTGCCGAAAGCACTCGACGGAGCCGTAGTACTTGCACTACTCACCATTGGCGCCATCATCGTCGGATTTATTGGGGAAAAGAAAAAACGCCAGCTACTTGAGGATAAGAAAAAGGCAAAGGAAGCTCTCCAATTGCATCGCGAGGCGGCTGTACGGACACTTCATGATTCAGTTGCGGGGACACTCACTTCTTCCATTTTGCGAGCAGAAAGCCTCGCACTAGAACCAGGCTTAAACCCCGAGATCAAAGACACCATCCAGTTGATCTCTGAAGAAAACCGAAAAGCCATGGCCGAAGTGCGTACGCTGATCCGCTTAATGAACGACGACGAAGCGATTATCGCGGAATATCAGTTACAACAAGCGCTGAGCAAACAGATTTCCGAATTCAAGGAACTCTTGGAAAGCCACGAGTTCAAAGTTAGGACGACAACAAAGAACCTAACACTCGAACGCTTGTCTGCAATACCTAGTCTCAGCATGCCGATTATGTCCGAACTGGCCGCAAACATCATTAAATACGGCGTTCCACACAGCGCAGTCGATTTGGAATTGGTTGCCACTCCGGATGGTCTGCGTATTACTACGAGAAATGACATCGCACCAGCACAATCATCAAGCGTGTTGAGCACCGGACTTGGCCTAAAAGAAATTGAAAGCAGGGCAGCAGAACACGGCGGACGTTTCACATACGGGGTCAAACACGATCAATGGGAAACTGTTTGGGAAATCACACCACAAGTGGGAACGAAAGTACCAAATTTGAATAATTTTAGAAGCCCAACAAAGAAAACCCTTAAGGAGAAGGCAGAATAAAAATCGAAATATTAATCTAACGGAAGGCTCGACGTGAACAAGAAATCCTGGGTAAAAGCAGGGATCTTAGCGGTAACGCTACCAATAGCCTGTTCAAATAATGCGCCCGCGCTAGCCGAGAGCACCAACGATAACACCTTCTTCATTTTTCACACTTCGATTTCTGACGTTTTCTCCTGCAACGAAAATCCCGACCATTTCTGGTGTCCTAACTAAGAGCGTAAGGAGTAGGCGAGTTGACCCACGAGAAATTCAAAGTCCTAATCGTTGACGATGACAGGCTCGCCCTGCAAACACTGACCAGATATTTCTCTATGGTGAATGACTTCGTTGTCGCAGCTACCGCTACGAATGGTTACCTAGCCCTGGAGGCCTTACAGCACCACACCGTGGATGTGATTCTCGCTGATGTTCATATGCCACGAATGAACGGACTAACGCTGCTCGACGAGGTAGTGAAACTGCCAGACCCACCCGTGTTTATCGCCATCACTGCCCTTGATAACGATGAAACAATGCTGCGGGTCCTCGGCCAAGGTGGTTCCGGTTACATTCTCAAAAGCCAGACGCCAGCTTCAGTAATTCAAGCAGTCCGAGATGCTGTGGCTGGCGGGATGGTGGTTTCTCCAAACGCTGTACGCGGCCTTATCAATGAAATTCCTCGTATACGAGGAGAACTCAGCGACGACCACACACTCCTGGAAAAAGTTACAAGTGAATCCTCAACGTTGCCCAGGGTTGAAAAAGACGTGCTCACATTATTGTGCAAAGGCATGAGTAATGCTGAGATCGCAGCGAAAATGATGTACTCGGAATCATCAATCAAAAAGCGGGTATCCAAGCTAATCCGCGACTTTGGCGCAAACTCCCGTCTGGACCTCGTCGTTGCGTTACTGAATAGAGAAGATCGAACTTAGAAGCGAATTTCGTGGAGTCCGCTGGACGTAATATTCCAAACACGGTCCATCTCCTGGCATACTCGTAGGTCGTGTGTTACAGCAACCAGCGTAAGATCTTTGAACTTTTCATGTTGGTTCAAATTCCGTAACAACGCCAAGGAAGAAGTACTGTCAAGGTGGGAAAGACCTTCATCCCAAAACACGATGGACGGGTTCCGTAACAAAGAAAGTGCAAGACGGAGGCGCTGCCCCTGACCTGTCGAAAGATTCCCTCCATCAACAAGAATTTTAGAATCCAATCCTTCTGGGAGGTTACGGATTACCTCAGATATCCCGACAATATCTAATACTTCCCAAATGCTTTCGTCCGAAATTACCTCATTACCTGAGTTAAGATCACGAACAAATTCTCGAATACTGCCCTCTCCCAAGGACATTCCTGGAAGTTCGATGCCAATGGTTTCACGCGGAATTGACGAATCAACGGCTACATATCCTTCACAGGGTGAAAGTCCAACGAGTGCCTCAATAATAGACGACTTCCCAATACCTGATTCACCAATAAGTGCTATCCTATCGCCGCGGTATATCGAAGTTGAAATAGGAAAACGAAACAGGTTTTTACCACCACGGTGAATATTCAAATCATGAACTTCCATAACCGCAGGACCCCCAGTTTTTTCAACTAAATGCGAAGCCGCCGGCCGGGAAAACAAGTCTTCATTCTTTTCGGCAACCGCAGACACTTCACTCAGGCCACTAATCAACCCTTGAAAGCTTGGCGCAAAACCCATCATTAGTACGCATAATGCCTGGATAGAGAGAATCTCACCAGTAGTGATGGTGGATTCATGTATGC
>JAUMZC010000111.1 GCA_030528295.1 Corynebacterium sp. | reverse complement strand
AACGGTCGTTAAATGGCTTGTTTTGTCGACCTAACATCGCCACTTCCGGACGACCAGGGGTTTTCCGAAATGACACATCGCACCCATGCCCGCACGGCAACCTAGCTCGCTTAAACATATTGGCAATCCACGCTCCGCAAACAACCCTAGCCACCACAGCCCTCAATACCCAAGGGGTCACCTCGCCGGGTTTCGCGATTCCACCTCGCCTGACCTGCGGTTTGTCCGGAACTGGCTTGTTTTGTCGACCTAACATCGCCAGTTGTCGACATTGCTACTGCAAAACCCCAGGTCGCAAAACTTGAACGGTCGTTAAATGGCTTGTTTTGTCGATCTAACATCGCCACTTCCGGACGACCAGGGGTTTTCCGAAACTTTCCCTCCAGACACTCGGGATACATGCGCCCCACGAGCCCCAAGAGGCACACCTGCCGCTAGGTCCAAGCGATATATCTCGGGCTGAGATATTCTTCAATCCCTTCGATACCACCTTCGCGGCCGAACCCGGACTGCTTGATCCCACCGAACGGAGCAGCAGGATCTGATATCGCACCACGATTGATGCCAACCATCCCCGCTTCCAGGCGTTCTGCTAAGAATTGCGCCGTGTGAACATTTTCGGTAAATCCATACGCCGCCAACCCAAACTCAGTGTCATTTGCCTGATCAACAGCATCCTCCAAGTCAGAGAATGTCGAAATCGTAGCCACCGGACCGAAAATTTCTTCGCGCAGAATCTCAGCATCACGAGGAATATCAACCAAAACTGTAGGCGAATAAAAGTAACCGGACCTGTCTGGGATCGTCGCCCCTGTTGTGGCTACGGCGCCCGAACTGAGTGCGGCGTCGACAAGCGATGCGATGCGATCACGCTGTTCAGCGGTGATCATGGGCCCAAGCGTGGTGCCAGGTTCGAGTCCGTGGCCGAGTGTGAAGGCGGCGAGGAGGTCGGTGAGGCGCGAGGTGAATTCAGCACCGATTGACTCATGAACAAAGAATCGATTGGCGGCAATGCATGCCTCGCCTCCATTACGCATTTTCGCTTGCACCGCACACTTGAGCACCAAATCTAGGTCCGCATCAGATGCCACCACGAACGGTGCATTCCCGCCGAGTTCCATCGACGTCCGTTGCAGCTGGTCAGCTGACTGTTTGACGAGAATTTTTCCAACCCCGGTCGAGCCGGTGAACGTCACTTTCCGCAGCCTGGGATCCGCCATGAGTTCCGCCGACATTTCAGCCGAACGCGTCGTCGAAATTATGTTCAAAACACCATCAGGCACTTTAAATTTTTTGAACACATCGGCGATCACTTCACCAAGCAGCAACATCGTGAGCGGCGTCTCGGCCGCAGGCTTCACAATAACCGGACATCCAGCAGCGAACGCAGGTGCGATCTTCCGAGTAGCCATAGCCAGTGGGAAATTCCAGGGTGTAATTGCCAGAACCGGCCCGACCGGGATACGGGACACTAAGATTGTCCCCCTGCCACCCGGCGCACCACCCATACGACCAGGTATGCGAACAGCTTCTTCAGCGAACCAACGGAAATACTCCGCACCATACGAGACTTCACCGAGCGCTTCCGCGAATGGTTTGCCCATTTCACAGGTCATTACGGTGGCAAAATCCTCATTGCGCCGCATCACTTCATGAAAGATCTCATACAGGATCTCTGATCGAACACGTGGAGGGAATGCTGCCCATTCCCTCTGCACGACGTCGGCCGAGCCAAGGGCACGCATCCAATCCGCACTACCGGCATCGGCAACCTCTGCGATGACCTGTTCGGTTGCCGGATCAACCACGGAAAACGTCGCTCCTGATGCTGCAGCAACTTGCTCGTTGCCCTGCCACAACAATGATGGAACGGAAACTTTATTCGGCCCGATGCTACTGCGCATGTCACGCTCCAACCTTCGCCTGGATAGCAGAAACGAGCACCTGCAGACCTTCCCGCAACAATGCTTCAGAAATCACCAGCGGCGGCAGCAATCGAATAACATTTCCATCAATCCCACACGTAAGAATGAGTACACCTTGCTGCTTACAATGCGCCGCTACGCTGGCTGTCAGGTCCGCATCGGGGCGCCCTTCGTGGTCGAAAAACTCGATGGCCATCATCGCCCCACGACCCCGCACATCCGCAACTGCAGGCAGCTTCGCAATAGCCGCCAGCTCTTGCCTGATAATTTGTTCGATTTCCTGCGCCCTGCCACAAAGATCAAGATCGTTCATTTGTTCAATTGCGGCCAATGCCGCAGCACAGGCGACCGGGTTGCCACCATATGTGCCACCAAGGCCTCCTATGACCGGCGCATCCATGATCTCGGCACGCCCCGTCACTGCTGAAATTGGCATGCCGGCGGCGACACCCTTCGCAATGGTCACCAGGTCCGGAATAACGCCTTCACGTTCGGACGCAAACCAGGACCCTGTACGACACATGCCAGCCTGAATTTCATCCGCAATAAAGACCACCCCGTTATCAGCACACCACGCGGAAATCGCTGGCAAAAACCCTTCCGCAGGAACAATAAATCCACCTTCGCCTTGGATGGGTTCAATCACCACGCAAGCCAGATTTTCCGCACCGACCTGTTGTTCGATCATTGTGATGGCACGCTGCGCTGCTTCCGCGCCGCTTAATCCGTCACGCAGCGGATATGACATCGGAGCGCGATAGATTTCGCTCGCAAATGGCCCGAACTCTGTCTTATAGGGCTTGTTTTTTGCTGTCATCGCCATGGTGAGGTTGGTCCGCCCGTGGTACGCGTTATCGAACACCACGACTGCGTTTTTCTTGGTGTACGCACGTGCGATTTTCACGGCGTTTTCCACCGCTTCGGCGCCCGAATTCAGTAGCACGCTGCGTTTTTCGTGATCACCAGGCGTAAGTTTGTTCAATTTTTCGGCAACTGCGATATATGACTCATATGGGGACACCATAAAACATGTGTGCGTGAAACGTTGCGCGGCTTCGGCGACTGCGTTGACCACCACCTGATTGCTCGCCCCGACGCCGGTGACCGCAATCCCTGAGGCGAAGTCGACGAAGGAGTTGCCGTCAGCGTCGAGAAGCACACCGCCGTCCGCGTCCACGACGTACCCGGGCAACCCCGGCGAGAGTGCCCGCGCCACCGCCGCTTCTCGACGCGCGCTGAGCTCGGCGCTGCGCGGACCAGGTAACGCGCCGTTCACACTACGTTTTTGCGGGATTCTGTAGGTGAGATCTTTCACTGTTATGCCTTTCATTGACGCATTTGGTGTGAAAAATCATGTATTGTCGCGGCCATCACAGTCCATGTGCAGCAAGGCGAAATTTTTTTATCTAAATGTCCACTTTGGAAGGGGTTACGTGGCTACACCTACCGAACCGGCATTACTTAGCATGCGGTGGCTTCTCAATCAGCGCTCACTTGGGTTACGCGAAATTGTACCTACGTCAAGACACTTTGAAATCGTTCAAACTAGCGAACTAGCTGACCCATCCCTGTTTATACTTCCTCATTCCATAGTGCTTACAGTCGGAATTTCATTCGAGAATAATGCGGCAGGATTCGTGGATTACGTAGAAACTCTTGCCGCCGCTGGAGTTGTAGCACTGGGATTCGGAACCGGACTTACATTTGACACAGTACCCGAACAAATTATCAAGGCAGCTCAAAGCCACAATATAGGCCTATTCGAGGTGCCACACCAGACACCATTTATTTCAATCCAAACGGTTGTAAATAAGGAAATAGCTCAACAACAAATACGTCAGCAAGAACAACTGGTGGCAGCGCAACGTCGAGCTAACAAAGCAGCCATCGAGGGCGGCGTCGCAAAGCTACTCGAACAGCTCGCCAAAGAAATCCACGCCGCAGTGGCGATTGAAGACAATGATCATCGATGCATTGCACGCGTTCGATATGGCGATCTCGACGCCACCAACCCCGCCCCAAATATGTACGTAATCAGCCATAAAATGTTGACTTTCGGGGAGCGATATCACCAGCTCATCACAGTGAGTGCACGTCCTCTAGGTAGCACGCAGCGTAATATCATCAAGCACTGCAGCAGCCTAGCCGACCTGCTGCTACAACGCCCAGCAACCCTGCGAAACGCCCGCAATGAACTAAATAATCTCGCCCTTTCAATGCTGCTCGGACGCAATGAAGAAACCACACAATTAGAACGAATATTCGCCCGGATTGCTGATTCGGACGGCAATGTCCGGCCAGTAATTATCCACTCGAATATCGAACAACACATTGACCAAGCCATCCGAACGGTAGACACCTACCTTTCGGCAAGCACCCGAGAATTATGCTGCACAAAACTGGATAACTCCACCGCCTTGATACTATTCCGAGGCTCACGAACAGTAGAAAATATAATCGAACTCTTCGGCGAAACCTCGCAACGAATTCGAATCTACGTTGGAAACTCACAGCCGTGGCAGCGCGTAAACCAACCGCTCGTCAGTTCCCTCACGACGTCGGCAAAATCCATTCCTATCGGCGAATATGTGGGCCCCCAGGACAACACCCTGGCATGGCTGCGCGGCGATGCTGTCATGGAAGCGCTTGACCATCGCGCACATGAAACACTTGGTCGACTCGAAAACCACGATCAGCAGCATGGAACACATTTACGTATCACCTTGGCAACACACCTACAGCGTGGTGCGCAAATTACCGCCACCGCTGAAGCGCTCGGCATTCACCGACACACTGTGCGCAGCCGCCTGGAGCGCATCGCAGAAATCTGCGAAGTCGATTTAGAAAACCCCGTCACCCGGGCCGAACTCCTGATCGTGACGGTCACGCGAAAACCTCGGTAGTGAACCCGGAATCACAGAGAAAAACCGCCGCACACACGGCGGCGGTATTCGTACAGCTACAAGCGGCGGCGCGAGCTTAGATCAGACCAGCTGCAGCCACGGCGTCGCGCTCTTCCTTCAGCTCAGCGACGTTGGCAGCAATGCGCTCCTTCTGGAAATCGGTGAGTTCGAGACCTTGTACGATCTCCCACTTGCCATTACGGGAAACCGTTGGGAAGCCCGCAACCAAACCTTCATCGATGCCATAGGAACCATCGGACGGAATCGCAGCAGAGGACCAAGCCTCCGTACCCTGAATCCAATCGCGCATATGGTCGATGGCGGAAGAGGCAGCAGAGGCGGCAGAAGAACTACCACGAACCTCAATAATCTCAGCGCCACGCTTGGCCACCCGAGGAATGAACTCGTTGATATACCACTCGCGATCCACCAAATCGGCCACTTTTTCGCCACCAACGGTCGCCCAGGTAATATCCGGGAACTGGGTTGCGGAGTGGTTACCCCAAACCACTACCTTTTCAAATTCGTCGGAACCTTTACCCAACTTGGTAGCCAATTGGGACAGGCTACGGTTGTGGTCCAGGCGCATCATCGCATTGAAGCGCTCAGCAGGCACATCCTTTGCATGATTCATAGCGATCAGTGCGTTGGTGTTAGCAGGATTACCTACGACCAAGACACGAATGTCGTCCGCAGCGTGGTCATTAATTGCCTTACCCTGTGGGCCGAAAATACGACCGTTCGCAGCCAGCAGGTCAGAACGCTCTTCGCCTTTACCGCGCGGCTTTGCACCTACCAAAAACGCTGCGTTCGCGCCGTCGAAAGCAATTTCTGCCTTATCAGTAATGTTGATCCCCTTGAGCAGTGGGAACGCGGAATCCAGCAGCTCCATAGCCACGCCTTCGGTAGCGCCCAATGCGGATGGGATCTCCAGCAGCTCAAGCGAAACTGGAACATCCTTGCCATAAACGTCACCATTGGCAATACGCCACAGCAACGAATACGCAATCTGACCAGCAGCACCAGTAACGACGATCTTCTTCGGGGCAAGAGTCATTCGATTGATCCTCTTCTTCCTAAGTCTTCGATGAGATGTTCCTTCGACGGCCGGTTTCAGCTTTTCACACTGGGCCTTCTTCGGGCCTTCTTCTTCAACGCCTCCGGAAGCCTCTCGCCGTCGTCCACGACCAACTCTAGCGATTCCACCAGCACTTCGCATGCATCAAAACCTCACCCTTGATACGCCGCACAGCCCGAGCCGAACCCATCCGGCAAGTCGCACACGAATCACTGCCCGAACTGCCCCCTTTCAAAGCCAAAGAACACGCTTTTCCACCCCCTTTTCACCCCCAAATACAAACGCCTAAGGAAGCGCTATTTTGTGGCAAAGGTCACTTGAGTATTTTGCTCAATGGATCCCACACCCCAAGCCCAACATTCCCACTTTTCGACATTCTTCCCAACCACCTACCTCATCGATTTTTGGCAAAACTACCCCCAAATTTATGCATTTGGGAAATTTGACCTGCGATGATGTAAAACTTCTCTGTCCAAACCTTGAAGAACAACGAGAATAAGGCACGATGAAATCAATACCCTACGTACTTATACCCTTCCCATCCTTTTCCAAACCTAGACATATGCCACACCATCTATCCCCTATTGGTGGCACATGAGATAGTTTTCTTAACTTAACAGCAAGATATCCTCTTTACGGTTCATTCGCACGGCAAATCAATACGAAAGGAAGCATCATGAACGCCCCTCTCACCGACGCTGAGGCTGGCGCAGTCACCACTGATAAAGTCGTTGAAGTTGCACTGCACAGCTTTGCCACCAACGGGTTTGATGAAACGAGACTTGAAGCCATTGCGCAAGAGTCTGGTATGTCCAAGCGAATGATCCACTACCATTTTGGCGATAAAAAGGGTTTGTATTTGCAAACCTTTTACCTGGCAATCGCCCAACTCCGCCCTGAGCCACGCGCCCTTGAATTAGAATCCACAGTTCCAGTAGATGGGGTGCGAAAAGTAGTGGAAGTGATTTACCGTCAATTTGAACAGCATCCAAATGCCGCACGACTCATTCTTATGGAGAATCTTTACTCCTACGCCGAAATTGACGCGATTAAGGCATTAACCGAACAGTCGAATGTATTGCTCCAAATGGACAAATTGCTGATGCTGGGACAAGACGCCGGCGCATTCCGACCCGGAATTTCCGCATTAGATGTCTACCTTCTTATTGTCTCTTTGTGCATGTTCCGAATTTCCAATCGCGACACCTTCCTCATGCTATACAAAGCAGACCTCCAAAACGCCGAGAATACCGCCGGAATGCTTCGCCTCTGCACCGACGCCACGCTGTCATTCCTCACCTCCAACATGCCCAACACCGGCGGCATGAGCTACATTCACCCCCACGAATGCAGCCCCGGCGGTTGCGATAATCAACCCGACGTCTCCGGTGATATTTACGGCCTCTAGCTCGCTTCTCGACGCCCCGCCCCGGCACACTCCAGCTAACGTCACCGCACTTCCAGCACAGGCATGCTGTGAGTTGGATGCGGTCTATAGTATGATGTGAGTTGGATG
>JAUMZC010000004.1:46638-51267 GCA_030528295.1 Corynebacterium sp. | reverse complement strand
ACCCCCACAAACAGCCCCAAAACCCCAGGTCACGGGGCCAACACCCACGCCAAAATACAATTTCGCTCGCTGAACATTTGCTAGCCACAGCGCAAACGGCGGAGGGTTTCGTTGCGGAACCAAAACTCATCTACGGGTACACATACACAGTCCAAGGATAGGTGGCAGGCACCTCATACGCTTGTTCGTTATCCAGGAACGCTGCTTCGCTTGGCAATTCTACTGGTGGGGTGAGGAGCCGAGCGAACGTCATTGCGGTTTCATTGAGGGAACGTTGCAGCCCAGTCGGTGTGATTTCAAAACAGTACACGCTGGCATTGGCAAGATCTTGGTCATCATGCTCATCGCGATACACCTGGCGCAATTGATCTTCTTCCTGGCACTCCACCGCACAGTGCCTGATACTAAAATCTGTAGCCACCGCGGCGTCGATAAGCTTTTTGGACAATTGTTGGAATCGTAGCCCCAAATTGGTTACTTCGGCGTCTGGAACAAGGACATGGAAACAGATGTTGGGCATGCCGCCACCATAGCGGATAACTTTGGTAAGTATGAGCCCACGTCTGCATTCTCGCCCTATGCCGTTGACCACAATGTCGGACGGCACAATCAAACAGGTCAACCCTTTTACAGGCACCGAAGTGTGGACCGTTCCAGGGCGCGGCAACCGGCCCTTATCGACGCCCGTCGAACATCCGAAACCATTAGCGCCCGACGCACACACAAACACCTGTGCGTTTTGTTCGGATAATTACCTGCAGACTCCGCCGGAGAAAAGTCGTCTTGTGCGGCGCGGTAATCAATGGGAAATCCTCCGCGGGCTACTCCCCGAACAACTCTTTGAAACCCAGGCGGAGTTTCGCCGAGTACCAAATCTATTCGAAATCGTTTCCTACGATTATTGGCGGGCGAACTATGACTTTGTCATGGATAACGAAACTCAAGCACGCATGGACCGTTACCTCGCCGACCCCGCTGGACGCGAACACGTGCTCAATATCGTCCGTACCCGATTAAAGGCGGCGGAAATGGATCCAGACCTCCCGGAACCCCAGCTACTTGAACGTGCACGCGGATATTTCGCAGGTGGACACGATGTGATTATTGGACGACGCCACGTTATCGACGGCGCCACCCACGATCACCAGCTCGCATCCTCCGGGACCTTAAGTGTGGAAGAACACCGCCAATTCATTCGATTCACGATTGACTCGTTGGAAGATTTGTACCGCCGGAATCGGTACTCACCCTATGTTGCTGTATTTCAGAACTGGTTGAAACCAGCTGGGGCTTCATTCGATCACTTACACAAACAGCTCGTTGCGATCGACGGCCGCGGTTTCCAAGCCGAACAAGAGATCGCACAGCTACGTTCCAATCCCAATATGTTCAACGAATGGGCGGTCGATTACGCGGCATACCAAAACCTGGTGATTGCAGAAAATGATCACGCCGTGTGCTTCGCAGGCTTCGGCCACCGCTACCCCACCCTGGAAATCTATTCGAAGTCCGCAACACCCGAACCGTGGCTCCTCACCGACGCCGAACGCGATGCCATGAGTGACCTTATCCACGCCTGCCATGCCGCCGCAGGCCCAGAAGTCCCCTGCAACGAAGAATGGCACCACAAGCCAGTAGACCTCGATATTCCAATGCCGTGGCGCGTAATGATTAAATGGCGGGTATCCACGCTCGCAGGCTTCGAAGGCGGAACAAAAATCTATTTGAACACCATTTCACCAAAAGATCAGCGCGATCGAATGGTCACCGCGTTCTATCATCTACGCGATATTGGAACCATTGCGCCATCAATTCGGATAGCAATGGAATGCAAAGTGGAACGCAATAGCCTGAAATACAACCCGTTTTTACAGCAACGATGACACAGCAATCTGATAAGAAACTCCCCCAAGGTCGCCGCGCGATTACGAATGAAAAATTACGCCAAACGGTGATCGAACAGCTTCATACTCTTGGCTATTCGGCAATCACTATTGAGGGTGTCTGCGCAGCTAGTGGCGTGGCTAAAACAACTCTGTACCGACGGTGGAAATCGAAGGCGGAGATGATATTCGAGTTAGTGATCCATACTGACCCCAATTATGAGTATCCCGATACCGGAACAATTCAAGGTGATATTGCGACAATCGCTGCGGATGCTGTGAATTTCATCTGCAACCCTTTAGCCCGCAAAGCACTGCCTGGTTTATTGGAGGCAATTGCTGCCGATCCGGCACTCCATGATCGATTACACACAGTTTTTATTCAACCTGCGCACCAAGCAATTACGCATGTGTTGCGGAGGGCGGAGGCACGCGGTGAAATCGCCGCACAAACTCACCTTGATCCGGATATTTTTTACGCTGCGCTCATCGGTATCCCCTTGTGTGCCACACAGCTTCTGCGCCTCGAGGACACAAACGTTCTCACTGAGAAACTTGCTGCGCATTTGCTGGCCTCCTTGGATTTGCGCATCACGCCGTAGAGCAATCCTTCAGCGCATATTTTGAAGCGAGCTATTGTCTGCACAACCCTAAAACGATACGATACGTAGCGTACCGGTAATCAGTTTTAGACCATGAGGATGAGCTATGACAATTCCCGCAACGATGCGAGCAGCGCAATATCGATCGTTTTCAGGACCATCCGCACTGCAGATAGGCACAACCCCAACTCCACGACCAAAGCAACAACAAGTGCTGGTCAAAATCGCCGCTTCGAGCGTCAATATGATCGACATTATGGAGCAGAAAGGCCAGCTCAAGCCGCTATCAGGAAGAAAATTCCCAATTGGTACAGGCGTTGACTTTTCTGGAACCGTCGTCGCATTAGGCCCCCGCGCTTCGGGCTTTTCCGTTGGCGATCGCGTTTGGGGCTACGTCGGACTGGTGCGGCCTGGCCCGAGCCTTGCCGCAGCCGAATATTTATGCGTTTCGACGTCCTGCATCGCACACGCTCCAAACAACATCCCGCTGCGCGATGCCGCTGCGCTTCCTCTCGCCGGTTTGGTCGCTTTAAAAACTCTTCGCAACAGTCTTCGAGTCTCACTATTCGACGACCTTCTCGTCATTGGAGGCAACGGCGGAGTGGGATCGACAGCAATACAAATTGGCGTAACACTCGGCGCAAACGTTGATGCCGTTACAGGGAGCGATCCCACAACAAGCATGCAAGCTGGTGCCCGGCAAACCTTCGATTACCACACTGTTTCACCGAATGATCTCAAGCCGGGATCGTACTCTGCGATCCTGGATACTGCTGGTAGAAACCTTTTGCAATACCGCAAAGCATTACGTGACAACGGCAAAATGGTAGCCGTTGGCCCAGCTGTTGGTTCCATTGTGATTTCAACGCTACTACCCGGTACATCAATTCGCTTTGTGTCTGCGGGCCCCGACGTTGCCGCACTGAAATGGCTGGCGCAAGCCGTGGATGCAGGAAAGCTCCGCCCATATATTAGTGCTGTGTATCCTTCGTCAGAGGTCTCGCAAGCATATTCTGACGCGATTTCACTGCCTAGCGCAGGCAAACGCATCATCGATTGGCAAGTTTGACTGACGCCAATGCGCGGCAGTGTAGTCTTGCCCCATGCCCACCAATGATATTGCTGCATTTATTCGAAACCACGGCGTGGACCTCTCGTGGCAGCGAGAGTTTTACCAATGGATGCATGCGCACCCGGAATTATCCGGTGAAGAGGTTGAGACCGCCGCCCAGATTCGCAAAAAGTTGCAGGATTTTTCCTGTGAAGTGGTGAGCGGGATTGGCGGTCATGGCATTGTGGCTATTTTCCGTAATGGGGACGGCCCGTGCGCGCTGATGCGTGCGGATTTCGATGCTTTGCCCGTCCACGAAAACTCCGGCGCCGAGTTTGCATCTTTGTTCGATGGAAAGATGCATGCTTGTGGCCATGACATGCACACCACCGCATTGTTAGGTCTGTGCGCCATTCTCGATGCCAACTGGGATCGATGGAGGGGCACATTTGTGGCATTATTCCAACCGGCTGAGGAGACAGCATCCGGCGCAGCCGCAATGGTTGCCGACGGCTTGTGCGATCTCATACCCCACCCGGATGTGTGCTTTGGGCAACACGTGGTTGCGGGCCCGGCGGGAACCATCATGTCGATGCCGGGGCCGGCGCTGGCAGCATGCGACACGATCACCATCACAATTCATGGACGCAGTGCTCACGGCTCTATGCCTCATCAAGCGATCGACCCCACGTTCGTCGCAGCAATGATTGTTGTTCGGCTCCAAGGGATCGTTGGCAGGGAGGTGTCCCCGTTCGATTTCGCCGTGGTGACTGTTGGTTCGTTAATTTCTGGGCACACAAATAATACGGTCCCAGATTCAGCCACGCTTGTGCTGAATTGCCGGTTCTATTCCGATGATGTAAAAACTAAGGTTTACCAGGCGATTCATCGTGTAGTGAAGGCTGAATGTATGGCAAGTGGCTGCGAAAAAGAACCGGGGTTTCAGTATTCAAACCACGGCGAACTCACCGATAACTCTCCTGAGGTTTTTGCAAAAGTCCGCCCGCTTTTCGACGCTGTGTTCGGCACCGACTCAATCGATGCTCAACCGTGGACGGCGTCCGAAGATTTTTCCGAAATACCGCGCGCCTTT
>JAUMZC010000004.1:20442-46628 GCA_030528295.1 Corynebacterium sp. | reverse complement strand
ACTGGACTGTGGGCATCAGCCCCCGCGACGTCGATACGCAACCGGTGAACCATATGCCGAATTTCTTGCCGGACTATGAGCCTTCAATACAGGCCACAACCCGCGCTGCCGCTGCGGCAATCCTGAGTTATCTTTCGTGCAACTAAGCCTCGCATGGAGGAACAGGCCATCGGACTATATGCTTATCCCGATGGTGCGTAGCTGACTCGCGCCCGAATACACGTTGTCAATAACCCAGGAGCCCACACACGATGAGTGAAAACGCGCTAGCCGCGAACGTCGGTGGCCATGTACGCGCCGCCTCCGGTACGTCACCTGCAACCGCAACCGACCGTAAGTTCTGGTTCGGTCTTTCCGCCGCAGTCATGGAACGTATCGCCGATAACTGGGAAGCCACGATCGCAGCTTACGATGGCGCCCGCCAGCAGCATTACTTCTCCGCGGAGTTCCTCATGGGCCGCGCGCTGCTCAATAACCTCACCAACCTGGACATGGTCGATGAGGCAGCCGAAGCTGTTCGCGCCAACGGCAATGAGCTTTCTGATGTGCTCGATGCGGAGAACGACGCCGCGCTCGGCAATGGTGGTCTCGGACGTCTCGCTGCGTGCTTCCTTGACTCCTGCGCAACCCAGGACCTTCCAGTTACCGGCTACGGCATCCTGTACCGCTACGGCCTATTCAAACAAACATTCGTTAACGGCTATCAGACCGAAGAGCCAGACGCCTGGAAAGAAGACGGCTACCCATTCGTGGTACGTCGGGAAAACCAGCAGCGCATTGTCCGCTTCGACGACATGACCGTTCGCGCCACCCCGTACGACATGCCAATCACCGGCTACGGCACCAACAACGTTGGCACCCTGCGCCTGTGGAAGGCCGAACCAATGGCCGAATTCGACTACGACGCGTTTAACTCCCAGCGCTTCACCGACGCCATCGTCGAACGCGAAGCCGTCATGGACCTATGCCGCGTGCTCTACCCCAACGACACCACCTACGCCGGCAAAGTCCTCCGTGTGCGCCAGCAATACTTCTTCGTCTCCGCATCACTGCAGGCAATGATCGATAACTACATCGCGCACCACGGCCCAGACCTCACTGGGTTTGCAAAATACAACTGCATCCAGCTCAACGACACCCACCCGGTGCTCGCCATCCCAGAGCTCATGCGCCTGCTCATGGACGAGCACAACATGGGCTGGGAAGCCGCATGGAAGGTCGTTCAGGAAACCTTCGCCTACACCAACCACACCGTGCTGGCGGAAGCCCTCGAACAGTGGAACTACAGCATCTTCCAGCAGCTGTTTGGCCGCGTGTGGGAAATCATCATCGAAATCGACCGTCGCTTCCGGGAAGAACTCCGCGGCCTCGGCTTCGACGAAACCCACATCCACCACATGTCACCGCTACAAGACGGCACCGTGCACATGGCCTGGATCGCCTGCTACGCCTCCTACTCCATCAACGGCGTGGCAGCCCTGCACACCGAAATCATCAAGGCCGACACCCTGCGTAATTGGCACGAGATCTGGCCGGAGAAGTTCAACAACAAGACCAATGGTGTGACCCCACGCCGCTGGCTCAAGATGTGCAACCCACGGCTTTCCGAACTGCTCACCCGCCTCGCTGGTTCCGATGCTTGGGTCACCAACCTGGATAAACTCAAGGAACTCCGCCACTTCGCCGATGACGAAGCTGTGATGAAGGAACTGCTGTCCATCAAGGAAGCCAACAAGGCTGACTTCGCACAGTGGATCCTTGACCGCCAAGGCATTGAGGTTGATCCGCACTCAATCTACGACGTGCAAATCAAACGCCTGCACGAATACAAGCGTCAGTTGATGAACGCGCTGTACATCCTTGACCTGTACTTCCGCATCAAGCACGACGGCCTCAAGGATGTACCGCCACGCACCTTTATCTTCGGCGCAAAAGCGGCCCCTGGCTACGTCCGCGCAAAGGCGATTATCAAACTGATCAACGAGATCGCCAACCTGGTCAACAACGATACGGACGTTAACGACGTCCTGCGCGTAGTGTTCGTCGAAAACTACAACGTTTCCCCGGCCGAGCACATCATCCCCGCCGCCGACGTATCCGAACAGATCTCCACTGCTGGTAAAGAGGCTTCCGGTACCTCCAACATGAAGTTCATGATGAATGGTGCCCTCACCCTCGGCACCCTCGACGGCGCGAACGTCGAGATCGTGGACTCCGTTGGCTACGACAACGCCTACATCTTCGGCGCCAAGGTAGAAGAACTCCCCGAGCTCCGTGCCCACTACAACCCACATGCTCTGTATGAAACGGTGCCGGGCTTGAAGCGCGCACTCGACGCCCTGGTGGACCCCAACTACCTGGATGATAACCACACCGGCATGTTCCACGACCTGCGCTCTTCCCTCCTCGACGGTGGCGGATGGGAAACCCCAGACCCGTACTACGTCCTCGGTGATTTCGACGCCTACCGCGAGACCCGTGACCGCATGGCCGCTGAGTTCTACGCCGACCGCCTCCACTGGGCACGCATGTGCTGGATCAACCTTTGCGAATCCGGCCGGTTCTCCTCCGACCGCACCATTTCCGACTACGCACGCGAAGTTTGGAAGCTGGAGCAGACCAAAATCTAGGCAGTATGCCTAGGCCTCGAGTGAGGATCTAACCCGCTTGGCTGCTGTTGCCGGGCGGGTTTTCTCGTTCCTTCCGTAACTCTGTGCGCACCCGCATAAGTATCTGGCCAAGACGATTCAACCCACTGCCGTCGCCGCCGTCTCCCCAATAACGATCCTTGCCGGTATGTTCGACAAGGCGCGCATCGCCAGTGTCCAGCAACATGTCCGCTAATTCGCTAGTATGGCGGAATTTTGCCGACACAGCGACATACATCACCTCATCCTTGACACTTTCCCAATCCCGCCGTAGCGGGTTACCTCTATCCCGCCCGATAATCGCCGCTTTTAATGGCGAAGGCGTCCGCCTAATCTTCTCCCGCAGTTTCGCATCATGAAACTTTTGCGCCTGGAAATAATGTTCGGCGGTTCGCCAATATTTATCATCCAAATAAAACCCATACGCGGCGAAATTCGAAAACTCACCGTAGGGATCCGCCGCGCTGTAAAAATAAATAGTTTGCATGGTCAAACAGTGTATTCGCGCCCCGATTCAGCCCCACCCAAATTAAGCTGTGCACAACCATTGACCTGGGGTTTGTCGCCGGAAACACCATCTTGTGGACAATTGGTGTAAAAAGCGACACCGACCCCCTTCTAGGGCAGAAGTTTTGTCGCCAAATACACCAATTGTGGGCAATATGGTGTATTTGGCGACATTAGTTGCAGAAATATCATCAATATGTCGCCGACACCCTCTCGACGCCGGGTTCATCGCCGCTGACGCCCCCAGCGCTTGCTGACGCCTCCCTTTCGCCGCCCTGCACACCATGTATTGGTGTACCGAGCGACATTCACCCCCGAGAATTAGTTTTTAGTACCTTTTTTCGGTGTGCGTGAGGATGCAGCTTTTTCTTCAGTTTTCGGCGTATGTACGTCCTCACCGAGGAGGTGTACATGAATCATGTTGGTGTTGCCGGAAACTCCGGGTGGGGTGCCTGCAACAACAACCATCATGTCGTCTTGCTGGTACTCGTCCATTTCCAGGAGAGCCTCATCCACTTGGTGCATCATGGAGTCGGTATCATCCACTCGCGGGCAGAGGAATGTTTGAGCGCCCCAGGACAAAGCCAGCTGGGAACGAACCGCAGGATTCGGGGTGAACACCAAAAGCGGCAGGTAACAGTGCAGCCGAGACAGGCGGCGGGCAGTGTCGCCGGAAGTCGTGAATGCCACCAACGCCTTTGCGTGCAAACGTTCAGCGATATCACGGGCCGAGTATGAGATAACGCCACGCTTGGTGCGTGGGATATGGTTCAACGGCGGCACGAGGCCTTGGGATTCAGCGAACTTCACGATGCGGGACATTGTGCGCACCACGTTAATTGGGTCGCGGCCCACAGAGGTCTCACCGGAAAGCATGACAGCGTCAGCACCATCAAGGACGGCGTTGGCAACGTCGGAAGCCTCCGCGCGGGTGGGGCGGGAGTTCTCGATCATCGAGTCGAGCATCTGGGTTGCCACGATCACCGGCTTGGCGTTTTCGCGAGCGATCTGGATGGCCCGCTTCTGCACCAACGGTACTTCTTCAAGAGGGACTTCCACGCCGAGGTCACCGCGGGCGATCATCACGGCGTCGAACGCCAGGATGATTGCTTCGAGGGAATCAACGGCCTCTGGTTTTTCCAGCTTCGCAATGACCGGCACACGGCGGCCTTCTTCGTCCATGATCTTATGGACAAGTTCAATATCTGATGCCGCACGCACGAATGAAAGCGCAATAAAGTCAACGCCCAGCTTTAACGCAAAGCGCAAATCTTTAATGTCCTTATCGGATAATGCTGGCACGGAAATATCCATCCCGGGGAGTGAAACACCCTTGTTATTGGATACTGGTCCACCTTCAACGACCTCACAGACAACATCGTTGCCTTCTACCGCAATGCAAATCAGGCCCACTTTACCGTCGTCCACAAGGAGACGATCGCCTGGTTTTGCGTCCTTAGCGAGATTTTTATACGTGGTGGATACTCGATCATGTGTGCCTTGAATATCGTCAACGGTGATTCGAACAGTTTCACCGGTTTCCCACATGGTCGCACCATTAATAAAACGACCTAACCGAATTTTAGGTCCTTGAAGGTCGGCCAAGATACCGACAGCGCGTCCGGTTTTATCAGTAGCTTCGCGCACCCACTTATAGTTTTGCTCGTGGTCGGCGTGATCACCGTGCGAGAAGTTCATCCGAGCTACGTCCATACCTGCTTGGACGAGTTCGAGGATTCCCTCCTCGCTAGCCACGGCGGGGCCCAGCGTACATACAATCTTGGTTCTTCTATCCACGACCACCACCCTAGTCGCTTGTTTGATGGCAAAGCTACATGAGCTGCCGCCGCGCAGGAGTTGTAACACTCGGTGACGCCCAACACAACACCTGATAAGCAGGCATATTTAAAATTATTGCCGCATCAGGCGCCCCTAATTCGGCGGAAAAATGTCTCTGGTCACACCGCCGCTTTTCGACGTCGCTGTAACAGCATAAACATAGTCAGCCCACCGATAAAGAGCACTGCGGAGGTAATGGTATTGATCCGTAAACCAAAGACCAACGTCGCGGCGTCGGTGCGCATGAATTCAATAAAGAAACGACCAAGGGCATAGCTCGCAACATACAAAGCGAACACACGTCCGTGTTCGAGTTTGAACTTGCGATCCATCCAAATAAGGAACAAACATACCGCAACATTCCACAAGAGTTCATAGAGGAACGTTGGGTGCACGGTCGCCATGACTTCACCAGTTGAACGCCCGGTAAGTGGCGCAAAGGCACCAGTTTCATCAACGCGGTAATAGATCTCCAACGCCCACGGCACATCAGTTTCCCTGCCGTAGAGTTCTTGGTTAAACCAGTTGCCCAGCCGACCGATACCTTGTGCGAGCACAATGCCGGGCGCGGCGGCGTCAGCAAGCGGCGATAGCTTGAGACCCTTGATACGCATCATGATCGCAACAACAGCCACTCCGAGCGCAACCGCACCCATAATTCCCAGGCCGCCATTGGTGATTGCCAGCGCATCAACCGGGTTGCAAGTCTCACAAAAGTACTTGTCATAGTCCGTAGCCACGTGATACAACCGGCCACCAACAATACCCGCAGGCACAGCAACCATCGCGGCATCCAACACCACGTCCGCTTTCCCCCCACGCGCTACGTAGCGGCGCCTTGTAAGCCATATGGCGGCGAAAATACCCGCAATAATGCATAGCGCATATGCGCGAATCGGTATTGGGCCGACATACCAAACTCCTTGTGGAGGTGAAGGTATTGCGGCAAGGAAGTCAACCATCATTGTTGAGAGTTTACTAGCGTGACGCAGGACACGAAGGATGCTGTCCCGCCGCTACGAGTTTGCGACACACATCGACCGGGTCCGCCGAGGTGACGAGATTCTCGCCGATGACCACGGCGTCGGCACCCGCACCGGCATAGCTCATCAAATCGAGAGGTGTGCGTACCCCTGAAAGCGCAACTCGAACAACCCCGCGAGGCAAACCTGGGGCTATTTCTGCAAATACTTCCCGGTTCACTTTCAATGTGGTCATATCGCGCGCATTGACCCCAATCACCCGTGCCCCCGCCGAAATTGCTCGGGTCGCCTCCTCGGGTGTGCGTACCTCAAGTAGTGCAACCATGCCCAGCGACTGCACCCGATCCAACAGCGCCTCTAGCCGGGATTGTTCCAATGCAACAACTAAGAGTGGAACTACATCAGCGCCATATAATCGCGCTTCGTGTATTTGGTACGGATCAACAATAAAGTCCCGGCACATGACCGGAACTGTGACTGCATCATGAACGCGACGAAGGTCTTCCAACGAGCCGTGGAATCGCCGTCGCTCGGTTTGGCAACCGATCATTCGAGCCCCACCCGCCTCGAACTGTTGTGCCAATATTTCTGGGGAGTCGAAATCCGCAATGATCCCTTTGAGTGGCGTGGCTCGCTTAATCTCAGCAATCACACCACAGCCCGTTCCATGCAGCGCTGCCAAAGCGTCACGAGGGGGTTCCACATCATAGGAACGGGCCTTGATCTCCGCGAACGGGACGGCTGCTTTGCGGGCCGCAACATCCTCGGCGGCGCCCGCAATGATACGGTCAAAAACCGATGTCATAGCGATCCCTTTCTACTTGCCTACAAGGCTAGCGATAAGGGCCGGGAGATCGGAAATTGACTAATAGGGAGCTAAGAGTTTTTCGGATCCAGATCTGTTGGATCTACATCGGCATCGAGCGCATCCCACAGCACCCTCCCGGAATCGGGAGCCTCCGAAAGGTCCTGCTCAAGGCGCTCTTTTCGGCTCTGCGACCGCTCATATGCATTGGCTTTCACAGTGTCTTCTCCCGGCCGCACCGCGAGTAAGACGCCACCAAAAAGGGCGGCAGCGCACGCAAGAAACGCAAGCACCGGACCAAGCATGGAAACCGATGCATCCGTGACTTCTGCCCATTGGGAAATCAGTACTGGAGTTTGTGAATTCTCGGTCGCCGCGCCCGATGCCAAAATATTTTTAGCACGTACCAAATCTGGGGTGCCCGCCAATAAATTGAGCGGTTGCCAACTCGCACCAATCGCTGCAAACGCCGCAATCACACCAACGATTCGACGAGCAGTTCGACGCAGCACTAAGCCAGCCACCATTGCAGCCAAGAGCACAAACGCCAACGCTGTCAGCTCAGTGGACCACACAGCACCAACGAGTTCTTGTGTTGACTCACCGGATTTATCGTCAAACACATGCACCGTCAGCCAAGTCAGACGCGACACACCCCATAGCAATGCCCCGCCAACACCAATGAGTACTGCGGCAATACGCATTTACGCTAACTCCAATGAGCGATCATCAAAACATGTTCGTGTTCCAGTGTGGCACGCAGCACCAGTTTGATCCACCTGCATGAGCAATGTGTCACCATCACAATCACGGCTCACAGACACAACCCTTTGGGTATGGCCAGAAGTCAAACCTTTGATCCAATATTCATTACGAGAGCGGGAAAAATATGTTCCCTGGCGGGTAGCCAATGTATATGCCAATGCATGCTCATCCATCCACGCCATCATCAGCACCTCAAGCGTGCCCGCAGCCTGCACAATCACAGGGACCAAACCGGCGTCGTTAAACTTCACTTGCGTAGCGACGTCCCGCGCAAGCTGATAATCCGCGGGGTTGCTGCTCATAACCGCACCTCAAAACCAGCATCAGCCATCGCCTGTTTACAGTCATTGATGGTGACCTCCTGGAAGTGGAAGATCGACGCAGCCAGCACGGCATCAGCACCCGCAGCCACGGCAGGCGGAAAATGTTCCACACGACCGGCGCCACCTGAGGCAATCACCGGAATCGTGACCGCAGCACGAACACGTTCCAACAACTCGATATCGAATCCCTCTTTGGTTCCATCAGCATCCATGGAATTCAGCAGGATCTCCCCCACACCTAACTCCTGACCCCGGCGCGCCCAGGCGATGGCATCGATACCCGCCGAACGTGAGCCGCCGTGGGTTGTTACTTCAAACCGGTTCGGCATTCCGGGCGCGCGCCGAGCATCCACACTCAACACCACACACTGAGCGCCAAAACGTTCGGAAAGCTCCCGCAGCAGTTCTGGACGCTCAATCGCAGAGGTGTTCACACTGACTTTATCCGCACCAGCACGCAATAATTCATCCGCGTCAGCGACACTGCGTACACCGCCGCCAACCGTGAGTGGAATAAACACTTGTTCGGCTGTGCGGCGCACGACATCAAGCATGGTACCCCGACCCGCCTTCGACGCCGTGACATCCAAAAACGTCAATTCATCAGCGCCTTCAGCATCGTAACGAGCGGCGAGCTCAACGGGGTCACCAGCATCACGAAGGTTTTCAAAATTCACACCTTTGACCACGCGACCATCAGCAACATCCAAACACGGGATCACCCGAACCGCCACACCCATCGGGCACACACTCCTTAGTAACTTAAGAATCTAATTGTTTGATCGTACCTAGTATCGAAGCGTGCACATCATGTGTCCCTGCCACTAGGCCCTGCGCAGCAGGGTGCCAAGTATTCCCAGTTAGGTCCGTAACCCTTCCACCAGCAGCTTCAATGGCGAGCACCCCCGCAGCATTATCCCAAACAAACGGGCTAAAGGTGACCGTGCCGCCAAAAATACCCATGGCTGTAAACGCTAGATCAACACCCACCGAACCCGTCATACGTAGACGCGAATACTTCGCCGACACTTTTGCAAGAAGATCATGCCGAATCATCGTCGGGTACGCAGACCCTGTTGCCGAAACGATCGAGCCAAACCCTACCGGTGAAATCAATGGGTGTTGCTCCACAAGTGGCGGCTGCGGCTCGCCATTCAAAAATAACGGCGAACCCGCATATGCACTGAGGCGCTTCCGCAACAACGGCATAGAAATAATGGAGACAATCGGTGTACCTTCAACCAACAACGCCACCAGAATCGAACACATAGGGATTCCTGCGGAGTAATTTGTTGTGCCGTCGATCGGGTCCACAACCCATACCGCTGTAGACTCTAAATCACCGCCGGATTCCTCGCCAAACACTGGAATGCCTGTGCGTCGGGTCAGCTGCTCACGCAATAAATGTTCGATTTCAATATCGGCAGCGGTTGCGAAATCCCCATCGGGTTTACTGATCTCCGGAGCAGCACCAACACGCGCAACAAACACACGTTCAGCTTGCGCGACGATCCCCTCAGCAATTGCAAGAAGTTCCCGGGCGTCCATGCACTAACTACCTAACGCTTCAAGCGCCTCGGTGAGGGTAAACCGACCTTCATACAACGCCTTTCCGATAATCACGGAATCAATCCCCTCATCCACATACGCCGACAAATCAATGACATCCTGCAGTGAGGAGATACCGCCCGAAGCAACAATTGGCGCATCGGTGGCGGCGGCAACATCACGCAACAGATCAATATTCGGACCCTCCAACGTGCCGTCTTTCGAAACATCGGTCACCACAAAGCGCGAACACCCCTGCGAATCTAAGCGTTCCAATACTTCCCACAGGTCGCCGCCATCTGAAACCCAACCGTTACCACGCGTGCGCCACTCGCCATCGATCAAACGCACATCCAATCCCACGGCGACCCGATCGCCAAATCGCTCAATCACACTCTGACACCACTGAGGGTTCTCCAAAGCAGCGGTGCCAATATTCACGCGCCGAGCCCCGGTGGCAAGCGCACGCGCTAGCGATTCATCGTCGCGAATACCACCCGTGAGCTCTACATTGATGTCTAATGTGCCTACAATCTCGGCCATGAGTTCGTAGTTAGATCCGCGATTAAACGCCGCATCAAGATCGACAAAGTGCAGCCACTGAGCACCCTGTTGCTGCCAATTCAAGGCCGCCTCAAGTGGAGAACCGTACACTTTTTCGCTTCCGGCTTCACCTTGGTGCAAACGTACGGCCTGACCGTGAACAACATCAACTGCGGGAAGAATTGTGAGACTCATGGCGTTTAAGTGTAGTCGTTAGAAACTTGCTAACCAGTTCCGCAGCAGCTTTTGCCCAGTTTTCGACGACTTTTCCGGATGAAACTGCGTCGCCCATAATGGACCATTTTCCACCGCCGCAACGAAATCGCAACCGTGATGCGCCCACGTCACCAACGGCGGCGTCGTCAAGCCATCGCACTCAAGTTCCCATTTTCGAACACCGTATGAATGCACGAAATAGAAACGTTCTTCGGGCGAAATTCCAGCAAACATCTGCGAGCCTTCCGCGGCCTGCACGGTATTCCAACCCATGTGCGGAAGCACTGGCGCATCAAGTTTCGTAACGACGCCCGGCCACTCACCACACCCCTTCGCATCAACGCCATGTTCAACTCCATGTTCGAAGAGGATCTGCATACCGACGCAGATACCCATGACTGGCCGCCCCCCGGCAAGACGCTCCCCGATCATCCTGTCACCCTGCACCCGATGCAGCCCCTCCATGCAGGCCGCGAACGCACCAACACCTGGGACTAAAAGGCCATCCGCCTTCAAGACCTCCTTCGGATCATGCGTCACAGCAACATTCGCTCCCGCATGTTCAACAGCTCGCGCCGCCGAACGAATGTTTCCGGAACCATAATCGAGCACAGCAACAGTTTTCACCATGGGAATGAGTGTAGTACTAACGTCCCCGCAGCTTTCCAACAAACCAGTCAAACACATACGCAACGGCCCCGGCAGCAATACATGCCGCCCCAACTGCGAAGACTCCTTGATAGGCGAAACTCAAAGCCACAACCCCAAGAGCCAACGAACCGACACCAGTACCAGAATCAAATGACATGTTCCAGATCGCACTCGCCTCGGAAATCTTTTCGCGTGGCATACGGGCAAACATCAACAACAGTGCTTCATTTTGCACCGCGCCAAATCCCAAGCCAAAGAAGGCTGCGCCAAGCAAAAATCCCCATGATGACCACGTAGTAGTGAGCGTTGCCACGATCAGTATCATCCCGATCAAACTCGACATCAACGCAGGAAACATCATCTTCCCAGGTGCTCCGCGTCGGTCAGCGAAGACTCCCGCCGCATACCTCGAAACCATTTGCGTACCACCAACCAGCGACAGCGCAACACCGGCAATGAGCGCACTATCAGTAATCGAATGCTGCTCAATCGCCGCCGGCAAAAATGTGGAAATCGCACCAAAACCAATTGCCACGGTGGCAATACCAAGTGCGGGAATAATTACAAGTTTCCAGGTAGGAGCACCAACAGCTGCGCCCACTGGCATCTTGGGAGACGCTTTCATTCGCGGAATCGACAACCCCATCATCGCCGCCAATAGTGCAACAACCGCCGCCGACCAGTAGACAACGGTATACCCAACATGCTCGGCAATATAGACACCAATGGGTAGGAAAATAAGTTCGGCAAGCCCGACAACTAACCCAAGTGCTCCTGAGGCTTTTCCTAATGAACGCGCAGGAACAAGCTCCGCGATCAATGCAGACTCCGCCACAGTTAAGGCGCCAAAACCAACCCCACGTATCGCGGAAACAAGCAACAACGGGACCGCGGCAAGCGTAAACGCATGCACTATTGCTGGTATCCCCAACAATACGGCGGCGCAGACAATTACTGGCGTGTAACCAACCAGCCGAAGCGCCCGTGGAACAAACATCTGCGTTACCACTGTTGCCGCCATGAATACGCCCGTGGTTGCTCCCGCAAGAGCGTCCGATCCTCCGGAAGAAATCACAGCTAGTGGAACTACCGGCAGCAGCAACGACCAGCTACCAAACGCGGCCGCTACGGCAACTAACGTGGCAACAAAACCAGGAACTCGCCACAGGCTTTGTCTGGTTACATCCCCAACAGCCATAACACCGCAGCCGCACCAGACACCACAGTCAAGACCGCCATAATGAACGTAAACAATCGACTTTCTGCCTGGTAAGCAGACCATGTGCCACCTGCGAAAAGCCCCGACAGGGCAAACAGCAGGTAGACCAACCAGGCATTCTCCATCTACAACGTCCCCTTCGTGGACGGAATCCCCGTAACACGCGGATCTGGTTCCACGGCTGCCCGAAGGGCACGAGCTACCGCCTTGTATTCAGCTTCGGTGATATGGTGCGGATCCCTGCCATAATGACAACGAAGATGCAGCGCAATGCGCGAATGGAACGCCAACGTTTCAAAAAAATGTTCATTGATCACGGTAGCGTAATGGCCGCCGATCACTGCGGTGATCATTTGTTCAGGTTCACCATTGATCACAAAATATGGTCGGCCTGAAACATCAACGATTGCTTCGCACAGTGCCTCGTCCATTGGCAATTGGCATGAACCGAAACGACGAATACCCTTTTTATCGCCAAGGGCTTGATGGATCGCCTGCCCCAACACAATTGCAGTGTCTTCAACCGTGTGGTGAGCATCCACACCAATATCACCCTGGGCGGACATCTTCAGATCAAACGACCCATGCGCACCAAAGGCGGTGAGCATATGATCAAAAAATTCCAGTCCGGTATTGATATCAGTGGTTCCACTGCCGTCAAGGTTGATTTCCACTGAAATGCTGGATTCGCTGGTGGTCCGGCTCACTCGCCCAATTCGGTTCATCGCACTTCCTTTGCAGCAGCTATAAAGGCATCATTTTCGCTCGGCGTTCCAATAGTAACCCGCAAGTATTTGGGCACTCCCACATCACGGATTAACACACCCTGATCTAGAAACTGTTGCCACGCAACGTGCGCATCGTCGAATTCACCAAACAACAAGAAGTTCGATTCGCTCGGCATTACTTTGAACCCAAGTTCGTTGAGCGCAGCCACCACACGATGGCGCTCGGCAACGAGTTGTTCCACCGTTGCCAAAGTGTCTTTGCTATGCCGTAACGCAACAATCGCCGCGGCCTGCGAAAGAGTTGAAAGGTGATACGGAAGACGCACAAGTTTAATTGCGTCAATAAACGCTGGATGCGCCACAAAATAGCCCAAACGGCCTCCCGCGAAATCGAACGCTTTACTCATTGTCCGGGAAACAACGAGCTTCGTAGGATATTCGGCAAGTAATTCAATCGCTGAAGGCGTGGCGGAAAACTCCGCGTAAGCTTCATCCACAATCACAATGCCGGGCGCGGCGTCAAGAAGCGTCCTAATATCTGTGTGCGAAATAACTGCACCCGTCGGATTATTTGGCGTGGTTACGAACACAACATCGGGTTGATGCTGCTGAATTGCCGCGAGCGCCTTTGGGATATCGATATTGAATTCCGCATCGCGATCACAGGAAATGAATTCCGTATACGTGCCTTTGCACAGGATGGGGTGCATGGAATAGCTCGGTTGGAAACCAAGCGCCGTCCTCCCTGGCCCACCGAACGCTTGCAAGAGTTGCTGCAACACTTCGTTCGAACCGTTTGCAGCCCACACCTGCTCGTACTCCACGGAAACACCCGTTTGATTCGTGAGGTATTGAGCCAGTGCTTTCCGCAGCTCCACAGCGTCCCGCTCAGGGTACCTGTTGAGTTCCGTTGCAAGCACCCCAACTTCCTGCACGAGGTCGTCGATAAGTGCCTGGGAAGGAGAATACGGATTTTCGTTCGTATTAAGGCGAACGGAAACATTCAATTGCGGCGCACCGTAGGCGGTCTCATTCCGCAATTCCTCCCGCAGCGGTAAATCGGCAAGGGTGATGGTCACTGTTGGTTCGCCTCCAGGGTCTCAAAACGAGCACGGATCGCCTCACCGTGCGCAGGCAGTTGTTCGGCATCGGCAAGGGTCACTACCGTATCCGCAAGTTCTTTCAATGCGGCCTCATCGTATTCGATCACATGTACGCTACGCAGGAAGGTATGCGTGGAAAGTCCCGAGCTGTAGCGAGCAGAACCCGAGGTGGGCAACACATGGTTGGAACCAGCAGAGTAATCACCCAACGGCACCGGCGAATATTCACCTACAAAGATCGCTCCCGCATTGCGAATACGCTGCGCTACGTCGCTTGCATGTTCGGTATGGATTTCCAAGTGTTCGGCTGCATATTCATCAACCACTCGAATACCAGCCTCGATATCATCAACGAGCACGATTCCAGACTGCTGCCCCGTCAATGCCTCCTTGACCCGCTCCGCATTCAGGGTGACGGAGTATCGCGCCGCTACCTCGCTATTCACAGCTTCCGCCAACACTGGCGAATCTGTCACGAGGACACTCGCAGCCATCACATCGTGCTCAGCTTGGCTGATCAAATCGTAGGCAAGGCTGACCGGGTCAGCAGAACCATCCGCCAGGATCGCTATTTCCGTCGGTCCAGCCTCAGCATCAATTCCGACGACGCCGCGACATAACCGTTTTGCTGCAGTGACATAGATATTGCCGGGGCCGGTAATCATATCCACCGGGCGAAGGTGTTCAGGATGCTCTTCGTCACCGTAGGCCAACAGCGCAACTGCTTGCGCACCGCCAACTGCCCAGACCTCCGTGACTCCCAACATCGCGCAGGCGGCAAGAATCGTCGGATGCGGCCAACCACCAAATTGTGCTTGCGGTGGTGACACCACAACAAGGCTCTCTACCCCAGCCTCCTGCGCGGGAACCACGTTCATAATCACGCTCGATGGGTACACCGCATTGCCGCCTGGAACATAGAGTCCAACCCGCCCCACCGGTATGAACTTTTCTTCGACCGTGCCACCAGGCGCCAGTGCAACAGTATGATTGCTTGGTTTCTGGGCGGCGTGGACTTTACGCACGCGCCGAATAGATTCATCAAGCGCCGCACGAATTTTCGGATCAAGATCAGCCAACGCACGCTGAATTACCTCTTCAGGAGCCCGCATACTCGCCGGCCGTACTTGGTCAAACTTTTCACCGAACTCCAGTGCTGCTTCAGCACCTCTCGCACGAATCTGTTCCACCACTGGTTGAACGATTGGCAAGACCGCATCGATATCAGTTCCGCCGCGCGGCAACGCACGACGCAATTCGCTTACAGACGGGGTTCGACCACGCAGGTCAATAAGATTCAGCATGAGTCAGCGCTTCCTTGGCATTGTAGGTTCGAAACAACAGCGGTTAGACCAGAACTATTATTGTAGGCAGCACGACGTACAGATTGGCGAGTCGCCCCTGCTTAGTGGGCAATATTAAAAACAAACACACTCTCGATGAATGAAATCACACGACCCCGAGGGACAGCGGCGCCATCTCAGCAGCAGACACAAGACCGATCTAGAATACGGGCATGGAAGTACCATCACTTCTCGACGTAGCCACAGCCGCAACCGAACTCAATCTCGGCCACTCAATGCACGACGACCGCATTATCTTGCCGTGGCCAGACCACCGCAGTATCGCCTATTTTGGCACCGAAAGCGCGGAACATTTGGTCATTCTTTCGATCATGCGGCACCGCCTCGAATTTTCGCAGATTAACGAAGCCGCCCGGCTCATCACCATGTGGAATGAAAAACGCATCGGGCCAACCGCATTTTTGCAGATCACTGACGACGCCGCGGTCATCCTCAAGTTCCGCACCTCCCTGCCGATTGAGGCTGGCGTCACCCAAGAACAATTGAAAGCGTTTGTCACCACAGCTTCAGAAACCGCCGTGCTTGCAGTTCAGTACTTCCTCGCGGCATTTCCCGATCTCGCGTACCACGGTTCAGAAGCCGAAATGGTGAGGCAAGATGAGCAAACCCTTTCGGACAAATTACCGGGAAAAGTCGCAGAAAAACCCGAAATTCCAGACGACCTTCCGGACGATCACGACCCAGTTGAGGACGCAATGGACGCCGATGACGAAACCCCCTACCCAGTCACGTTGGAACGGGTCCGTGACGCCCTCAGAACGCTTGGCACGCCACGACATAACCTCAATGAGGAATGGCTCATGACGGCGATTAACGACGTCGTGTACTCATTTTTCATCGACAATGGGCCAACGTTGCTCGCGCGCGGGTATTGGTTACCATCGCTGGATCCTCGCAAAGATTTTATGCGGCTGTTCTTGCTCTGCAATGAATGGAATGAATCGGCCACGACCACGAAAGCCTTTTGCCACACAGACAAAGATGGACTTCAAGTGCATGTCGAATACACGGTCCCCATTTCACATGGGCTTTCGGATTCTCAATTAGCGCACGCAGTGGCGGCTTCCGTACAAACAATCTTGAATGCAATCGATAGTATTAGCACCAACGCCACGGGCACGTCCGCGGTGAACTGGCCAGACTAACGGTTACGAGCTGGGCGTCGAAACGCTATGCTCTTCCTGCTTGGGCATCGCATAGCTCACAGCGGCCGACCAGTACGCCATGCCTGCCATTACTGGCCCAATTCCTAGGCCAGCTACGCCCGGAAAACCAATTCCTAGCGACATTCCAAATGCACTTGCAATCGCACACAGTAGCGCACCAACGAGGCTGGCAATTCGCACACCAAATCGACGAACTGCGGTACCGCCGATTGCGACGCCGCCGATAAAGTTCAGCGCTACAAACATCATAAAGACGAAAAATTCCGGGCTCGCACCAATCGGCGGCAAATTCGACAGCGCAAAGCCGCAGGCCACGCCATAGAGAAGGGAAAGTGCGAAAAAGCCTGCGGCATTACCAATATGTTGAGGAATCATCGTTGCCCAAGATACGCCGAATCGACCGATCCGTGGCGGGAGCAACGGGCATCCCAACCATCCGGGCGAACTTGAACCACCATTCGGCGCCCACAGATTTGGCAATACCGAGGCGCTTCAAGCCCCGCACGTGCGGAAGGCGAAAGCTTAATGCTTACACCTTCTTCGATGCGTTGCCCAGTGTTGGGATGAAAGATCGGAGTTTCCTCCGAAAGCATTGCAATTAGGAGTGCGTCGTTTTCCATTACACCGTTGCGTTCAAGGCTTTAATAGGCAGGCGAAGTTTACCCATCATCTCCAGGTCCTGCTCCTGCGGGCGACCCAGGGTGGTGAGGTAATTGCCAACAATAATGGCATTAATACCACCGAGCAAACCCTGCTCAGCACCAAGGTCACCGAGCGTCAGTTCACGACCACCGGCAAAACGCAAAATGGTTTTTGGAAGCGCCAAACGGAACGCCCCGATCGCGCGCAGGGCGTCGGCAGTTTCCATTACTTCATAATCCGCAAATGGCGTACCTGGGCGAGGATCCAGGAAGTTCATTGGGACCTCATCAGGTTCCAATGCGGCCAAATCAGCCGCGAATTC
The DNA here is from genome assembly GCA_030528295.1 of Corynebacterium sp. Classification (GTDB taxonomy): domain Bacteria; phylum Actinomycetota; class Actinomycetes; order Mycobacteriales; family Mycobacteriaceae; genus Corynebacterium. The sequence continues at coordinate 29,256 of JAUMZC010000004.1, read as the reverse complement.
GGCACGTTGTTCGAGCGTTTCGCCCATGCCGAGAATACCGCCAGAACATACCTCCATGCCGGCTTCTTTCACCATGCGCAGAGTTTCCCGCCGCGTCTCCCAGGTGTGGGTGGTCACCACACTCGGGAAAAACGACCGCGCCGTTTCAAGATTATGGTTGTAACGATGCACACCTGCCGCAGCAAGACGATCAACTTGTTCTTGGGTCAAAATACCGATCGATGCGGCAACCTGAATATCCACCTCTGCTTGGATGGCAGCAACTGCTTTTTCCATTTGGGACATCAGATTTTCATCTGGGCCCTTCACAGCCGCAACAATACAAAACTCAGTTGCACCGGATTTAGCAGTTTGTTTTGCCGCTTCAACGAGGCCCGGAATGTCCAGCCATGCGGAACGTACAGGTGATTCAAAAAGACCTGACTGCGAGCAGAAGTGACAATCCTCCGGACAACCGCCAGTTTTGAGGGAAATAATTCCCTCCACTTCAACTTCTTCCCCGCACCACTTTAAACGAACTTCGTGGGCCAGTCCGAGAAGTTCTTCTAAACGGTCGTCACCTAATTGCAGTACTTGTAATGTTTCTTCTTGGTTGAGGCCGATACCACGGCCTAATACTTTTTCACGAGCAATTTCGAGTATGTCTGTTGATGAAGAGTGAGTCATGCGAACCGGGTCTCCTTAGTCAGCGTTCTGTGGTGTACACCACGCAACAGAATACCCCGCAATGTGAACGACGTTCAAATTGCGGGGTATGCCAGAAGGAAATTAGTTACACATCTTCCAAGCGCCATCTTCACGGAGCATACGCATGGTGAAGGTATCCTGTTTTCCCTCAGCGGTTGACGTGACCGTTGCGGAAGCAGTATCTCCATCAACCTTAATATCCGTGACTGAATTCACAGTCGGACGCTGATGGGGTGGGATCTCTGCGTCAGGAATTTGGTTCAAATCTTGCGGACCTAAACCACCTTGCGCCTCAAGCGCACGACGACAAGTGTTATCGATCATATAGCCGAAAAACTGGCGCGTTGTCGTTGGATTCGCCATTCCGTTCACCATCGCTTGAATGGCTGCGGCATCTTCTGGGCTGGCTGGGGAACCACCATCAATAGGAGCATGCTGCGGAATTTCCACACTTGGAACGGGCGGCGCCTCAGGATTTTCCGCCGGTTTTGGCTCTTCAGAATTGCTCGGTGAAGTCTCCTCCGATGACGATTCTGACTTACTCTCGGACGATGAAGACTTCGCAGCTACCGAACTCTTAGAGCTCGATTTAGTGGAACTGGGGGTTTCTTCGCCGCCAAACAAGCCACATCCCGTCAGAAAAAGGGGAAGAACCAGCGCAGACGCGGCAAGCATCTGCCGGGTTCGAGTGAAAGATTGAACGGACAATTGGACTCCTGACTACGGGTTTTCCGGTTCAAGTACGACTAGCCTACCAAAGAGATTCGGTTTGACAATGCCAATAACCCAGCGATTCAGCCTGAGTTCCCCCATAACGCCGACGATAGGACTACCATTAAAGCTTGTGCAGTTGACAAAAGACTCGATCATTAACGCATCCATCGAAATCCTTGATGATTATGGCCTCGCTGACATGACCATGCGGCGTGTCGCAAAGCGTTTGTCGGTCGCCCCTGGAGCACTGTATTGGCACATACCGAACAAACAAGCGCTCATCGCAGCAATAGCCGAGCGTATTATCGAACCCGCCGTGTTCCAAAATGCCGACGAACCATCACACGACTGGCTATCCGCAGCAGCAACAACATGCAAATCTCTTCGTGGCGCCATGCAAGCCCACCGGGATGGCGCAGAGGTAGTCATCGCAGCGCTGAGCACTTCAGATCTTCGGGTGCGATTGGAACAACTCATCGTAGAGGCACTACACGACGCCCCGTTGAGCGACGCTGACCGACAAGACGGCGCATTAGTATTGCTGTACTTCGTCACTGGTGCCACGCTCAGTGAGCAGACCGCAACCCAATTAGCCGAGGCTACGGGTACCTCTGTAGACGCTCCTGCGGACCGGGCAAGAATATTTAATTGCGGCGTAGACCTTATCTTGGCGGGACTTGAGGCCAAAGGCAGATAAGATGTTGGACCATGAGTCCTTCATCAAATGACACTGCGTATCAAGTTTGGCCGGGTAATGCTTACCCCTTAGGTTCCACCTACGACGGTGCGGGCACGAATTTTGCCCTGTTTTCAGACGTCGCGGAACGGGTGGAGTTATGCCTGATTGATGAAGAGGACAATGAGACTCGCATCAATCTCGATGAAGTAGACGCTCATATTTGGCACTGCTATCTTCCCGGCGTTCAACCAGGCCAACGTTATGGATACCGTGTTTATGGCCCGTATGACCCCGCAAATGGTCACCGTTGCGATCCTAATAAGCTCTTAGTCGACCCTTACGCCAAAGCATTCGATGGAGAGTTCGATGGGCATCCATCGCTCTTTAGTTATGACATCACAGATCCCAGCGATCTCAGTAAACGAAATACCGAAGACAGCCTCCACCACACAATGAAGTCCGTGGTGATTAACCCCTTCTTCGATTGGGCGTCTGATCGGGCCCCTAAAATTCCATATCACGAAACTGTCATTTATGAAGCCCACGTCAAGGGCATGACAATGACCCACCCTGATGTGCCGCAAAAACTCCGCGGGACCTATGCGGGTTTGGCGCATCCTTCAATTATCGCCTACCTCAAAGACCTGGGAATTACCGCGATTGAGTTGATGCCCGTTCATCAATTCCTGCAAGACGATAGACTCAGAGAACTCGGGCTCAGAAACTACTGGGGATACAACACCTTCGGTTTTTTCGCACCTCACCAGGATTATGCTGCATCCACAAAGCCCGGCGGCGCTGTCTCGGAATTCAAAGGTATGGTTCGGGCATTCCATGAAGCTGGAATCGAAGTGATTTTGGACGTGGTGTATAACCACACCGCTGAGGGAAACCATCTGGGTCCGACCATTGCGTTCCGCGGCATTGATAACGCAGCGTATTACCGTCTTGTTGCTGGCGATAAAACCCATTACATGGATTACACCGGCACGGGTAATTCGCTTAATGTGCGCCATCCCCATTCGCTGCAATTAATTATGGATTCGCTGCGGTATTGGGTCACAGAAATGCATGTTGATGGGTTCCGCTTCGACCTGGCATCAACACTCGCACGCGAACTGCATGACGTTGACCGCCTATCTGCATTCTTTGATCTTGTCCAACAAGACCCGGTAGTCAGCCAAGTGAAATTGATCGCCGAGCCTTGGGATATTGGCGAAGGCGGATACCAAGTTGGCAACTTCCCACCGCAATGGACGGAGTGGAACGGAAAATACCGCGACACGGTCCGTGACTTCTGGCGTGGCGAACACTCCACCTTGGGTGAATTTGCATCACGCCTAACTGGTTCGAGCGATTTGTACGGCAATAATGATCGCCGCCCCACCGCGTCGATTAACTTTGTCACTGCTCATGATGGGTTTACCCTCAATGATCTGGTGAGTTATAACCATAAGCACAATATGGCCAATGGCGAAGAAAACCGCGATGGTGAAAGCCATAACCGTTCGTGGAACTGCGGGATTGAGGGTGTAACAACAGACCCCGCTATTTTGCAGCTGCGCGCACAACAGCGACGCAACTTCTTAACAACGTTATTATTATCACAGGGTACCCCCATGATTGCCCACGGTGATGAAATGGGCCGTACACAAGGCGGGAATAATAACGTGTATTGCCAAGACTCAGAATTGAGCTGGATTAATTGGGATCAACTCAAAGAGTATGCAACGTTGCATGGTTTTACTAAGCGACTCTTGCGTATTCGCGCAAATCACCCAGTGTTCCGGCGTCGGCGATTCTTCTCCGGCGGCCCACTTGGCGACGAAGATTTGACCCAACGTGATATTGCGTGGCTGGTTCCTTCGGGCAAATTAATGACCCAAGGCGACTGGGATTTCCGTTTTGGAAAATCGCTCATGGTCTATATCAATGGCAATGCCATTACTGAATTGGACGAGCGTGGCCAACGCATCACTGATGATTCTTTCATTATGTGCTTTAACGCATTCCATGAAAGCATTGAATTCACCCTCCCCGATGCGCGTTTCGGCCGCCGCTGGAAACTCATTGTGGATACCACTGAGGAAACTGGTTATCCACTCACGGAGGAGATTATCGCAGCTGGCGGTACTCTGGAGGTTCCAGCACGTTCAACGATGTTGTTGAAGCAGATCGAACCCCCAGCCGAGGATATTCAGTCCAAAGCGAAACTCACTAAAGACTCAAAAGATGAATATAACGACCCCACTGACCGTTATAAATAGTCACGAAGTACGTCGCCAACGGCGTCCCGGACGCGGCGTACTGCCGGGTCGATGCTGTTCAGCGCTTCATTGGGGCGTTGGGAACGACGCTCAGCGTTTGCTTCCCGCCTCCCATTGACTTCTACGACCAGATCGTCACCCTTGACCACGACGGGAGTTGAGTCTGACAGGCCGATGGCGTCCGCGGCGTCGATAAGCTTCCTCAGCTCCCCAACGGTTAGCTCGTTTGTTCCAAATGTAATCTTCATACCCGCCATTCTATAAGGAAAGGATCGCTCGTGATCCCCGCTCACGGCGCTACCATCACCGTTTCCCCAGCTGAGATACATATTCGCTATTCACCGTTGCTTGCAGCGCTGCATGGCCCTGGCGTTCGAATCGCGCTTGACGACGTCGCGACGGTGACGGTGCTGGCCACCCCTTCCGATACCGAATGCGGACGTGTGCTTCTCGACGGCGTGAACCACACCGTTGTCTTCGCGCCCAATCAGCAGCAACCCCAGCAGCAATTTATTACCGCCATCGAAACAGCACACACTGGCGAAACCCCTCCGCTCATACCTGGGTTCGATTTTGTAGCAATCGATGTTGAAACGGCAAATACTGATTGGGGTTCTATTTGCCAAGTCGGAATGGTGCGTGTCATCGATGGCAATATCGCTGAAAAAGAATCATGGCTCTGTCAACCACCCGCCACACTTTCCGAATTTGAGAAATTCAATATTTCTATTCACGGCATCACACCAGATGACGTGGCCAATGAGCCTAACATTGCCGAGAAACTCCCCGAAGTGGCTGCTTTTATCGGTGATCTTCCAGTTATTGCCCATAATGCGCAATTTGATATGGGTGCGATTTTCCGCGCCTGCGAAATCACTGGTTCCGCCATTCCGCAATGGACATTCGGCTGTACCTTGGCACTCGCCCGCCATAGCAACATCAGCTTCCCCAAGCATAATTTGCCTACCGTCGCCGAAACGCTGGGCATTATGCAAACACGTCACCATGACGCCGCCGATGATGCACTCACCTGCGCCCGCATCGCAATTGCGTTAGCGCAGCAGGCCAATTTCACCGGTGATTTTCTCTCCTTCTTCCGCGATCAAGGGTTTGCGCCGGGTGAAATTCAGTCACACCGTGTATACCCGGTACTGCGCGCAACGCGCAGCATGGTGATCGAACAGAAGAAGTCAGACGCAGCACCTAAACAGCGTTCTGCTGCCTGGGCAAAAGCAGCGACGCCTGAGGTGATTCCTGCGCCAAATCTTGATGCCGATCCAGAAAACTCATTGTTCAAGCAAAACGTAACATTATCCGGCGATTTCGAACCTTATGACAAAGGAATGTTGTGGGAACGTATGGCCGATCTTTGCGCGACCGTTGGATAAAACGTCACCAATAAAACCACCGTCTTGGTGTGCGGACCATGGGCATCGGTGACATCCAAACAAAAACGCGCCGAAGAACTCATTGAAAAAGGCCAAGCCATCGAAATTTGGACAGCCGAAAAACTATACGACATTCTAGGCCTCAACGAAGAACCCCCATTTTAGGCAGTCGATTTTCCCTTTGGGAACTGCACGAACCCCTTTCCACGTCCTAATAGACAAAAAGGGGTTCTTATGTTTTCACCACAAAGTATCCGTCTTGAAATTCGCCGCAATAGTCAAGCGCTGACCATCGATGACAATAACTTTCCCAGCTGCCAAGTATCGGTAGCGTTATCAGACGATTTCCGGGCAGTGTTTCGCGCCGGTGAGCAGACAATAACCAGAAACGACCTCGATTCCCTCGGTCTCACCGCACTTTCACTGTGGGACCTTACAGCAGATGCTCTTGCGAAAACCCATATCAAAGTTCGTCTACATTCGATCGATGGTTTGGAAGTAGCATCAGCAGCCGGATCTGCAGTGCATTGGCTCGCTCATCCGCATTCCTTTTGGTTACTGAATAGCCACCTTGAACAGGTACTCAATAGCTCGATCATGTATTTTGCCCCCACAATCGACACTCTCGTGGCAGCTCGGTTGGATAGCGATGCATCGCCGCAACTACGTTCATGGGCATTTAAAACATACGCACATTCGGGATCAAAAGCCCTCTTTCCCTATGGGTTAGTGTACGAACGTGGGTTTCCTAAGTCGTTTCCGCAACACCCTGCGACCACGCGACAAAGCCGCAACCTTGTTTCAAACCCTCAGTAGCCAATCCCAAGTCATTCACAAGGGAGTTCGTATCGGCTCACTATTGTAAGAGGTATGACCACCCATGAAGAGACACTCACGCGATTAGATACTCGGTACCACGAATGGATTGCCGAACATCCAACTGCGGCGACTGATTTTCAGGAAGTCGTGGAAGATCTCTTGGTGGATTCCGGAGTTACCTATGACAGGGTGACAGCGCGGGTGAAAGACTGGCGTTCACTCAACGCAAAAGCTCAAAAAACTTCTCCCGAGGGAACACCCTCCTATCCAGATCCTTGGAATGATATCCATGACATTATTGGCGTCCGTGTAACCACGTACCACTCCACCGAGATACCCCTCGTAGTTTCTGTACTCCGCGATTCATTCCAGGTGATTCGCTCGGTGGATAAAGCGGCCGAAACCCGGATTTCCGGCGGGTTCGGCTACGGATCGCACCACGTTGTGATTAAAGTGACCGATTCTATGAGTGAACTTAGTGCGTACGAAGGCATGAGCTTTGAAGTGCAAGTTCGTACTGTCCTGCAGCATGCTTGGGCGGAATTCGAACACGATATCCGCTACAAAGGAACTGATATTTCTCTCGACCCTCGCATCGACCGCGCCTTTACCCTTGCCGCTGGACTGATCGAACTGGCCGACCAACAGTTCGATCAGATTGCGGCGATTCAAAGTGAACCCCCAGCACACACCGATGACCCCGCACTGAATGCCGAAACGCTACCAGGAGTCCTTTCCGTTCTGATCGGAGACCGTTTTGCCCGGTCTAAATCGGAGTCATATCGTTGGCTGGAAGAGATTCTGTCGGCGAATGGCATTCACACGGTTGCCCAACTTAGGGAACTGTTGAGCGAAGCCGATATTGCAGCGGTGGAAAACGCAATGAAGTACCGCTTTCAGCCCGGCCATGTTCGCATTATCGACGACCTGCTCCTCCGGCGTTTTGGCAAGCAGCACATTGAGCGCACCACCAAAGGACGCCGAGGAGCATCACGTGGAACACGCTTGCGTGACCGGCTCCAGACCATGCGGCATAGTGAACAGCAATAACTAATAAAACACTTGTTCAATCTCTGCATAGCTCCCAAAATATATCGTGTGCTACATAACTAAGAGATTCGTGTCATTTCGCGCGGAATAACCAAAACTAGCGCTATGATAGACGTGTTGATAACCATAAAAACGAGGAGTGTATTGATGGGTTTTGCCCCGCAATCGTTAGATTTCATTCACGTCTGGGCTTTAACTATCGCAGATTTCTTCCGGCAGTTTGGGATTGATTTCCCACCGCCACATTGGGGAACGTTTGGCTCTCGCTAGCCGCTACGCCCCCTGAGCCGGTCGATCTCACGGCGATCTCGTTTCGTGGGACGGCCGGCTCCCCTATCCCTCCTCGGCATGGATGCCAATATTTCTTTGGGCGGTGGCGGCGAAGAATGGTCAATATAACAGTTTCTCGCAATCGCGGCCCCCACCCGCTTGCTAATAGTCTCAACTACTTCGACTTCATACTGCCGGTGATCCACCCAAATGCGCACACGGTCACCCGGCACAACGTGTTGAGAAGGCTTCACTGAAACACCGTTAAGTTTAATGTGCCCCGCTTTGCACGCAGCAGCTGCTTGGGTGCGGGTTTTAATAAACCGTACGGCCCATACCCATGCATCAATGCGCACGCCACTCATTTATGGGTTGTCCTTGTGATTCACAATCTTCTGGATCTTCCTATACGACGAAAAGCCACCAACAACGGCGACAATCAACCCCAAAATCAAAAAAAATGACGAACTGGCGATAATCGAAAGCAGCAGCCCACCTCCAAGGCCACCAGCGACGGCTATCACACCGTTCCGGGCGTGACGACGCACTGCCTGCTTACGCAATTCGATTGGGTTCCGGGGATAGCGCTCCATTGTCATAGTTCTCCATTCTAGACAGTATTTTCAACCCACTGTGACCCCATTTCAAGAGGCTCAATTTTCCCCTGCGTTAACGCCGCAAGTGTTGACGAGAGTTCAGGTAAATCACCTGGTCGTAGCGCTATTGTCATCGTCACGTTCGCACCGTATGCAATGTCAGCGACGGTGAAACCCCGGCCACGTAATTCTGCTTCCATGCGTCCCGCGACGTCGTGACCAAACTCAACGGCATAAAGCTCCCGCAATTCACGCTCCACACTGACCACACCCCGGAGGCAACTCGAAACTGCGTCCGAATAGGCACGCACTAAACCACCCGTCCCAAGTTTGACACCCCCGAA
>JAUMZC010000004.1:0-20432 GCA_030528295.1 Corynebacterium sp. | reverse complement strand
CTACCGCAGCGATATCAAGCATTCCGCTGCCGCGCAGCACATCAAGCATCGGCTGACCGGCAGTACCCGAAGGCTCCCCATCGTCGCTAGAACGTTCTACTGGCCGAGCGCCGTCCACATGGTATATAAATGCACTGCAATGATGCCTCGCATCAGGGAATTCCTGTTTGATTTCCGCAATAAAGGCGCGTGCCTCATCTGCGTTTTGCACTCGCCGAATAAACGTAAGAAAACGAGAACGTTTGATCTCCAATTCGTGGGTAAACGTCTGGCCGGATACGGGCAATCGATACATGGTAAGTAGCTTATGCTAGGACGCATGAAAGAATTCTCGGTATGGGCACCGAACGCCACCACCGTTGAACTGGTTGTTGACGGCCAAACTCACCCCATGACCCAAACAGGCGAGCTGTGGAGAAGTGACCTCACCCCCACCCCCGGCATGCGGTATGGATACCAACTTGACGGCACGTTATTGCCCGACCCTCGGTCTCAGCGCCAGCCCGATGGAGTTCACGGCCTCAGCGAAGTAACCGACCCCACATTCGACTGGCACAACGACTGGACGGGGCAGCAACGTAGCCTGATCTACGAACTCCATGTCAAAAGCTTCGCCGGGGATTTTCAAGGCGTCATTGAAAAACTGCCCTACCTGCGTTCTCTCCAGGTCGGAGCGATCGAATTAATGCCAGTGCAACCCTTTGCTGGTGATCGGAACTGGGGTTACGACGGCGTCTATTGGCATGCCGTACACGAATGCTACGGCGGCCCATACGGGCTCAAACAGCTTGTCGACGCCGCACATGGCCACGGCATTGCTGTCTATCTCGACGTGGTGTACAACCACTTTGGACCTGAAGGGAACTACACCAATCATTTCGGTCCGTATACAGTCCCTAGCCCCACTGGCTGGGGTGATGGCATCAACATGACCAATCCGCACGTTCGAAATTACATTCTTGATGCAGTGCGACTGTGGTTTGCGGAATATCGAATCGATGGGCTTCGCCTTGACGCCACCCATGCATACACTGACATCACACTATTGGACGATATCGCGGCGATTGCCAAGGAGATCACAAGCAGCACTGGGATTCGCCGTATAGTCATTGCTGAGGATTTACGCGATAACCCAGAAATCACCACCAAACACGGCATCGATCTGCAGTGGAATGATTCCATTCACCACGCGCTCCACAGCATTGTGAGCGGCGAACAACACGCCTATTACGAAGGCTACAACTCAGTTCCAATGTTGGTCTCTGCCATTAATCGGCGAGGCGCATCGGTGGTGTATACGACCACTCATGACCAAGTAGGAAACCGGCCCCAGGGTGACAGGCCAAGCCAGAATCTCACCGACAAACAGCAAGTGTTGAAAGCTGCGGTCATTACCGCGATTGGGTCCCCAACCATGCTGTTTATGGGAGAAGAATACGGGGCAACCACACCGTTTCCGTTCTTTTGTTCGCACTCGGACCCAGGTGTCATCCACAGCACCCAACTGGGGCGCAAACGACAATTCAAGCAGATGGGTCTGCATCAACCGCCGCTAGATCCTGCAGACCCCCAGACTTACGAGATGTCGCGGTTGGACTGGAACATCAACCCCGAAGTCTTTGCCGCCTACCAAACATTGTTGTCAATGAGCCGTTCGCTAAAACCGACAAAGGCAGTCGGCGGGGAGCATTGGTTAGCAATCTTAGGGATGGATCCATTTGTGGCAAATCTATCCGATACCACCATCACACTCCCCTATGGCGGGCAATTACGATATAGCTTCGGCAACCCGCACATCACCGAAACAGAAATCACCCTAGATCCGTGGGAATTCGCATTCTGTACGTGGCTTGATATCCCCGCTACGTTCGAGGGAGATATCGCGCAATAATCATCGCCATCAAGGCACACGTAGCTGCTGCCACCGCAGACGAAGCTACAACTCCGTTACGGAACGCGGCGTCGGCAAGCGTAATGAGCTCAGGATCCCCAGTGGCGTGCGCCGAGGAAATTGAATTCGCAAGTTCTTTTGGCACCCCGGCGCTGTACACCGCCATGAGAACGGATCCCAAAATTGCGGTACCAAACGCGCCGCCCAATTCGTAACCAGTTTCGGAAATCGATGCGGCCGCACCGGCACGATCTGCGGGCGCTGCAGCCAAAATATAGTCGTTCGTAATTGGGTCAATCATGCCAACGCCCGCCCCAAACACCGCAAATCCGATCGATAACCAAATTCCCGAATGCTCAAGCAAGCCCCATGCATCGGCACCCAACACGCAACTTGCTACACACGTCAGGCCCAACGCAATCATCAACAACGTCCGCGCAGCATATCGCGCCATGAATCGTCCAGTAATCAGCGACGCAAACATTGATGTAATCAACCCGGGCATCATCAGCATACCGGCAATAATTGGTGAATAACCCAACACTACCTGCAGATATTGGCTTAGATAGAACAGCACGCCAACGTACAAAAACATCGAAGCACCATTGACCACCACCACGACCGCGTACGTCGGATTTGCCAACAGTGAAATATCAATCAGTGGATGAGCTGTGGAACGCAAGTGCCACATCAATAACCAACCGGCAATAATTGCCACAACACCAATCGCCAGTGCCACCGGTGTGAGACCTTCAGCGGGAATCACTTTCACCGTATACACGAGCGAAAACAGCATAATAATGCTGTACAACGCACCACTGAGATCAAACGGTTGCGGAGTTGCGGACCGTGAACTTGGCAGGAATTTTAGCCCGGCAAGCACCATCACAATCACCAGCGGAACATTGATAAAAAACACCGATCCCCAGTGAAAATACTCGAGCAATACACCACCAATAAACGGGCCTGCGGCAGCACCCACAGCATAGACGGCAACCCAAATGGAAATCGCTTGAGCCCGCTCGGCGGCATCCTGAAACATCGCTCGCAACAGCGAAAGGGTGGACGGCATCAGCGTTGCCCCCGCAGCACCTTGCAATGCGCGGCCAACGATAAGCCATTCGGCCGTAGTGGAAAGCCCCGCAATAACGGAAGCCACACCAAAACACACAGCGCCTACCAGCAGTAATCGACGCCGTCCGATATGGTCACCTAACGTGCCCATCGTCACCAGCAAGGCCGCGAGGACGAACGCGTAAATATCCACCATCCATAGCGTTTGCGTAGCACTCGGTTCGAGCGCGGAAGTAATTGCGGGAATGGCAAAATTCAACACTGTAGTATCAATCGCCAACAACGCAATGGCAATACACAAGACCACCAGGCCCAACCAGCGTTGTGGATACGATTGATCTACAGCCTTCGTATCAACAAGACTCATTTACTACACTAAGAAATCATATTCAGGGGTACCAGGCTTCAGCAGCTGGCAATGCATTTTGGAACTGTTCATGCGCTGTAATAGGGGCTCTAGGTCGCTGGCGCACCCCAGTTGGAGGCCCACCAATGCGGTGCCGGTTTCCCTATTGTTTCGCTTGAAGTACTCAAATCGTGTGATGTCATCGTTCGGACCAAGCACATCGGAGACAAAATGCTTGAGTTGTCCCGGTTCCTGTGGGAAGTCTACTAGAAAATAATGCTTCAGGCCACGGTGTACCAGTGAACGCTCCATGATTTCGGCATAGCGCAACACGTCATTATTGCCGCCGGAAATAATGCATACAACCACTTCGCCTTTGCGAAGTTTCATGTCTTTCAACCCCGTCACCGAAAGCGCACCAGCAGGTTCCGCGACGATGCCTTCGTTTTGATATAGGCCAAGCATTTCCGTACACACGGCGCCTTCGCTCACACCGATCATGTGGAGGCGGGACCGGTTTGCATCCACGATCCGATAGTTGACCTCGCCAATGCGTTTGACCGCTGCGCCATCGACAAAAGGATCGATTTTTTCCAACGTGACGGGACCATCATGTTCCAACGCTGCTTGCATTGATGCCGCTGATACTGGTTCCACGCCCACCACCGCAGTGTGTGGTGCCATATCCGCCACATAGCTCAACACTCCGGAGATCAGGCCACCCCCACCAACCGGAACGATGATCGTATCTGCATTTTTTCCGAGTGTTGATAGCTGGCTCAAAATCTCAGCCGCAACGGTACCTTGACCTACCACCGTATCGCGCGCATCGAAGGGCTCGACGAGCGTTGCGCCGGTGCGGGCGGCGTCGGCACGCGCAGCTGCGGCCGCCTCATCGAAATTATCGCCGCTTACTACCACCTCGATAAAATCTCCGCCATGTACCTGAATCCGCTGGAGCTTTTGCTTTGGCGTTTGATTTGGCACATAGATGCGACCCTGGATGCCGAGCGTACGGCACGCATACGCCACCCCCTGCGCGTGGTTGCCTGCCGACGCCGCGACAATCCCCGCCGCGCGCTGCTCCGGCGTGAGTTGCGCAACATTGTTATAGGCGCCTCGGATCTTATACGAACGAACGTCCTGAAGATCCTCCCGCTTGAGATAGACCTGCGCGCCAGTTTCTTCGGAAAGGCGTGGGCAAAATTGCAGCGGAGTTGGTGCGATCACAGCCGAAATTCGCGCCTGCGCCATTTGAATATCTGCAGCGCGAACGGGCTCCAGATTACTCGGTAGGGCAGGAACGGCAACAGCGTGATCAGTCATGAAAGCACATTGTAGCCCTTGTTTACCAAACTACATATATGAGCATCGCAGGCCACCGAATAAGCGTTCGCCCAATGGCGTCGTGGCCACCCGTTTGTGGGAATGCATAAGCGATACATGCCACACAACCTATTTTAATGCTTAAATATTCTTATCTTGGCTTAATGTTCGCGAAAGGTTTCGCTCATATGGACGCGTCATTTCCCTTCTCTGGAGAGGACACACCTACGAATCCCCAAAACCGAGCAATAAAACTCATTGGCATCGGTTGCGGCGCATTCTTCCTATTATTCGTACTGCTTGTCGGATGCACTGTGGCACTTGTTGGCGCAAACAGCTCCGGCCCCAGCACCACCAAAGCCACCTCTACAACTTCAACGACTGCAACCACGAAATCTTCCACGTCGCGCGTATCGTCGCCGCCATCAACCACAACGTCCAAAGCCGTAGAGGTAGAGCCAGCACAACTACCACCGAATCCACAGGAACCTAGCCCGCCCGCAGAGCAAGCCAACCAGATTCATGGTTTTGTTGCGCCACCCCCGCCGCCGGCTCCTGCACCAGCACCGGCCCCTGCGCCCGCGCCAGCAGCCCCGCCGCCGCCTCCGCCTGCGCCAGCTCCCGCACCAGCTCCGGCCCCAGCACTTGGGCCAGAGCCTGCACCGGGTACGTATTTCCAAAACTGCGCTGAAGCCAAAGCTGCTGGCGCCGCACCACTGTACCGAGGCGGCCCTGGCTACCGCAGCGGGCTCGACAGGGATGGCGATGGCGTCGCCTGCGAACGATGACTCGGCGTAGCGCCAACGCTTTTATACTTCCGGCAACTATAGCTCCGGCAACGCCTCGTTCTTACTGGGATACGAGGATTGCGCGCCATACCCGGTGACTGTGTACGCAGCTACCCGGTTGGCGTGGCGCGCAGCGGACACAAGATCATCGCCTTCCGCTAACCGGGCAACAAACGACCCAGTAAACGCGTCGCCTGCGCCGGTGGTATCCACAGGTGTCACATTTGGGGTTGGTAGGTGTTCCACAAATTCGTTTGTTGCAACCAGCGCTCCGTTCTGCCCCAAGGTCAGCACAACACTGCGGAACCCAATCTCCAGAAAGGCTTTCGCTACCTCTTTCGGTCCAGGGTGCGTGAGGTGACGATCAAATAGCCCCAAAATTCGCAATGCTTCCTGCTCATTTGCAATCAATGGATCGGCCTTTAATAACGCATGCTGATCCACCGAAATCACTGGCGCTAAATTCACCACGACGCGCCCGGTTGCATGGGAGACTGCTGTTTCAAATCCGGACGCAGGAATTTCTCCTTGCAATAAGAGAATATCTGCGTCACGAATAATATCCGCATGTAAATTCACATATTTATCAGTCACCCATGAATTCGCACCGGGCAATACAACAATGCTATTTTCGCCATCCTCGGCAACGGTAATAATCGCCATTCCTGTGGTATCCCCACGCTTTTCGACGCCCGTCATAATCACGCCGGCTTCCACCATCAGCGACGTTGCATTAAATGCATACGCATCATTTCCAATCGCGCCAACAAATGACACTCGTGCACCCTGTAATGCGGCGGCAACTGCCTGATTTGCCCCCTTGCCTCCAGGAGAGATCGTTCCCCCGGTACCTATTACAGTTTCACCAGGCGCAGGATGTCTCTTCACCCACATGCTCAAATCAGCATTAATCGAACCTACCACGGTAATTTTCGGTACCACGCCCACTCCTAAAATTACTCAACCAACATATAACTGTGCCTCCCTCCACTGGTACCTGGTTTTACACAACTTTGCCGAGCAGCACTTATGAAGCCCCGTGGTTCGAGCTGTACAGATACTCTCTTTTTCCTAGCTAAACCCCAAAAATGCGCTTTTTATGGTACGCAAGATCCGAAGATGCACCCCGTAATACACGTGTTCCCTGATATGAGACAGCACCCATCTTGCCACCCATCACATCGTCTTATATATCGCACGCCCCCAACATGCGACATTACGTTGTTTTCTATGTTCTTCACATATACATTTGCACCGAATTCAACGGATGGCTCGACATCAAATTCCTAGCTACGGAGCAATAACTGGCCACATCAAAACATGCGAATAACGCCCCGCCACCCAACAAAACAACCCTCAGCGAATGGTGTTAAATATCACACCCAAAGCCCTGAACGGACGGTACTCTATCGCCCGTCGAACCCTCCACCAAGGCAGAAAACCTCACACCATTACGTTGGCAGCAGAGCCCCCGAGACTATCGCTTGGACAGTCTCGTTGCAGAAAACACTACTTAAAATCTACTTTCACTAAATACATTCCTTTAGTTAACTCAAAGAAGTTGAACCCTGCTCGATATCCGAACGGCAATACTTCGCGCTTTTCCGGATCAAGGTAGTTTGTGAAATTAAATTCCACATCAACATCCCGAACGTTGTTACTCCAATTCCGGATTTCGAACGGATCCTCTACCTTGAAGGGCATCGGGGCGTCCTCCAATGCTCGCCGGCGCGCCTGCCCACTTGCAATCACGCGCGGAGACTCGCTGTCATAACACAACCTGCCGCCCGGGAATTTCCGAGCCATAGCATCGACCAGCTTTTCGACGTCCTCCACCTCAAGGTAGTGGAAACGCCCTGCAGCCACCGCGATAAAGCCCTTGGAGCCATCAACTTGGTCCATCCACGCATGATCCGTGATTGCGAATGGAAGATCCACGCCTTCATCCGAGAACCAATCTTTACGGAGGGCGAGTGTATCAGAAGTATCCAGGTTATAAACCGTGCATTCATAGTCCGTGAGGTCCCGAGCAAGTTGACCAAAGCCGCTGCCCATGTTGACCACTGCCGCACCTGGATGCGAATCCAAATAACGCTTCACTTCCGCCACCGCCATGAGATGACGGAGGCCATACACCATGGCTGTGAAGCCCTCCATTTCTTCCGGGATCGCACCCTTATTTTCAGCACTTTGGGTAACTTCAAGCGCCCATGGGTCCGAGAAGCACTCAGGCCATTTTTGGGCGGCCGCGGCGCGGCCAAACAACGGGGAAAACAGGTTTTGCTGGACGTCAGTTAGGCTCATGCAGACTAGTGTATAGCCGCCCTAGCAGGCGCGCTGCAAGTGGGACAGAAGTGACGTATGCTAACCCAAAATGGCTGCCCCCATGGTGGCTTTTAGATCGCCCATAAGATTTGCATCTCGGGAAACCCGCAGGTGTTCACCTAAAATCATCACAGTTGAGCGATCCCCGTCCACAAGGTTCAAATACACATCCGATTCCCCCGGATTCGCCTTTAATACGCTCTTGAGCTTGGCAATGTTGGCCATAGAACATTGATCCGTACGCAACGTCAGGCGCACCGGAAGACCGGCACCACCGCCAACCCCTAATTCAGGGGCTTTAAGATCATCACAAAAGACGCTCACTCGATCGTCACGAATCGAAATATGTGCCTTTGCAAGAATGATGTTGTCTTCAACAATCAAACTTGACACCATTGCATACACCTTGTTGAACACCAACAATTCAATTGATGCGCCATTATGATCTTCCACCGTCACAATTGCCCACGGCGTGCCGTCTTTTTTAGAAAATCGCCGATCCACCGCCGAAATAATTCCACCGATCACAATCTCCGTACCGTGTTTTAATTCACCAGACAAGATCGTGGTCAACGCCGTATCGGTTTGTGCCTCCAAGGAATCTTCGTAGCCATCAAGCGGGTGGCCGGAAACATACAATCCAAGCATCTCCCGCTCTAACGCAAGTTCGTGCTTACGTTCCCATTGTTCTTCGGGGATCTGTACCGCAAACATGCTGGCAGCTTCCGCGGCGTCGCCACCAAAGCCCGCAAACAGATCAAACTGCCCCTTATCAGCGGCTTTTTTCGTTGAGGTAACCGAGTCCACCGCATCCTCATGGATCAGCATCAATCCGCGACGCGGGTGCCCCATGGAATCGAACGCACCTGCCTTAATAAGCGATTCCGTCACCCGCTTGCTGCACGGCAAGGTATCAATCTTGTCCAAATAATCGGAGAAATCCTTGAACGGACCTTTTTGTTTCCGAGTCCGAACAATAGATTCAACAACATCCTCACCAACGTTGCGGACCGCACCCAAACCGAAACGAATATCTTCGCCCACAGACTGGAAATTCAGTGCGGACTCGTTGACATCAGGCGAAAGTACTTTGATTCCTAAATGCCGACAGTCAGCAAGGTAAATCGCGGATTTATCTTTACGGTCAGCAACGGACGTCAATAATGCTGCCATATATTCCGCGGTGTAATTTGCCTTCAAATACCCCGTCCAGAATGAGACCAACCCATAACCCGCCGCATGCGATTTATTAAACGCATACGAGGCAAACGGTTCAATAGTGTCCCACAGAGCTTTAATTGCGGCATCCGAAAAACCATTAGATTTCATTCCAGCTTCAAATGTTACAAATTCTTTTGCTAACACTTCAGGCTTTTTCTTACCCATGGCTTTACGGAAACCATCAGCTTGACCAGCCGTATAATTGGCCACCTTTTGGGAAATACGCATGATCTGCTCTTGGTACACAATCAAGCCGTATGTATCCGCAAGGATTTCTTTCAGCGGCTCCTCTAATTCCGGGTGGATTGGAGTAATTTTTTCCCGACCATTCTTGCGGTCCGCATACGCCCAGTGCGCACCCATGCCCATGGGGCCGGGACGATACAGTGCCAAAGCGGCGACGATATCATCGAACCCAGTGGGTTCCATGCGCTTGAGCAATTCGCGCATACCACCAGAGTCGAGCTGGAACACGCCTAGGGTGTCGCCACGGGCCAGGAGTTTATATGTTTCTGGGTCTTCGGTGGTGAGCGTATCCAAATTAATTTCCACGCCCTTATTCGCGCGAATATTTTGAATACAATCGCCAATCACCGTGAGGTTCCGCAACCCCAGGAAGTCCATTTTCAGCAGCCCAATAGCCTCACAGGCCGGGTACGGCCAGCCGGTGATGAGCGCGCCGTCGGCAGGCCTCTTCCACATGGGAATGCAATCCAGCAATGGCACGCTCGCCATAATCACAGCGCAGGCATGCACACCTGCCTGCCGGACCACGCCTTCCAAACCACGCGCGGTTTCATAGATTCTCTTAACATCAGGATCTGACTCAATGAGTCCGCGAACTTCTCCGGCTTCGCCATAACGTTCGTGGCTCGGGTCCATAATGCCCGCAAGCGGGATATCCTTCGCCATGATTGCAGGTGGAAGCGCCTTTGTAATCCGATCAGCGATTTGGTACCCCGGTTGGCCAAACAACGCCCTGGCGGAGTCTTTCAAGGCCTGTTTGGTTTTCACGGTACCAAAAGTAATCACCTGGGCTACTTTGTCCTCGCCCCAGTTATCCGCAGCATAACGGATCATTTCGCCGCGGCGGCGATCGTCGAAGTCGATATCGATATCGGGTGCACTGGGGCGTTCCGGGTTCAGGAACCTCTCAAACAGGAGATCATGTTGAATCGGATCGATATTCGTAATTGTCAACGCATAGGCAACAAGTGCACCGGCGGCAGAGCCACGACCCGGACCGACAAGGATCCCCACCGATCGCGCATATTTAATGAGCTCAGCAACGATCAGGAAGTATGACGGGTATCCCTTCATATCAATGACTTCAATTTCGTAATTCGCACGATCCACATATGCTTGCGGAACCTGCGCCCCCTGAAAACGCTCTTTGAGCCCCTCCATCACCTGATGCTTGAGCCAAGAAGTTGGTGTGTGTCCGCTCGGCACATTCGCAATTGGCATTCGATCGTGCGTATGCGGCTCCCAAAGCGAACTGTAGTCTTGCACCCGCTCCGCAATAAGAAGCGTATTGTCACATGCTCCTGGAACAAGGTTATCCCAGGTTGCACGCATTTCCGCGGCGGATTTAATGTAGTACCCATCGCCGTCGAATTTAAATCGGTCCGGGTCTTGCATTGTTTTTCCAGTTTGCACACAAAGCATCACTTCGTGAGCGTGTGCTTGATCTTGAAGCACATAGTGGCAGTCATTGGTCACTAATGGCGGGAGATTGAGTTTTCTACCAATTTCCAACAATTCGGATCGGACACGGTTTTCAATATCAAGCCCGTGGTCCATGAGTTCAAGGAAATAATTGTCTTTGCCATAAATGTCTTGCCACATTGCGGCTGCTTCTAATGCCTCATCAAACTGCCCGAGGCGAAGACGTGTTTGTACATCGCCTGATGGACAGCCGGTTGTAGCAATAATCCCCGTAGCATTTTCTGCAATAAGTTCGGCATCCATACGGGGCCATTTACCGAGCTGACCTTCGTACGAAGCCATTGACGATAAATAGAACAAATTTTGCAGACCAGCCGCAGTTTCCGCAATCATTGTTTGATGCAAATACGCACCCGAGGCAGAAACATCATCTGCTTTTTGATGCGGCTCACCCCATCGAATACGATTTTTATTAAATCGGGATTCTGGCGCTAAGTAGGCTTCAATACCAATGATCGGCTTGATGCCTTCCTCCACCATCTTCCGGTAAAACGCATCCGAACCGAACATATTGCCGTGATCAGTAATGCCCACTGCGGGCATTCCTTGGCGTTTTACCTCGGCGGCAAGCATATCCACCTTCGCCATGCCGTCGAGCATTGAGTATTCGGTGTGATTGTGTAGGTGTACGAAGGAGGATTTACTCATAGGTGCTTATTGTACGTGACCTTTCCACACGCTTATCGAATTTCAAGTTCATTACAGTGCTTCTTGTTTGCGACTAACCTAGCAGGTGTTCGCCACCCGAAAGGACACCCCCATGACTCAAGTATTTGACCTCACAGGACGCACCGCACTCGTGACCGGCGGCTCCGCTGGCATCGGCCTCGGAATCGCCCGTTGTCTCACACAAGCAGGCGCAAATGTGATGATTGCCGCCATTAATCACGATGAATACATTCGTGGCATCAAAGAGATGAATACGATCTCGTGCGACGTCACCAAAATCACTGACTGTAACTCCGCCGTAGAATATACCGTCCGGGAGTTCGGCGGCCTTGATATTCTCGTCGCGAACGCAGGCGCGTATCCACAACGCGATATTGCGCGTATCGACGCCGCGGCCCTCAACAACCTCACCCACCTCAACGTGGGCGGCATGGCAAACATGGTGGTCACAGCATTGCCTGCGTTGAAAAAATCCAATGCAGGACGAATTATTGCCACCAGCTCCATCACCGGAAACTACACCGGCTTCCCAGGATGGGCCCATTACGGCGCCACAAAAGCCGCACAAATGGGCTATATCCGCACCGCCGCTATTGAACTAGCGAAATTCGGAATCACATGTAATGCCGTGCTTCCGGGTAATGTGCTCACCCCAGGATTAGTGGCACTCGGCGACGAATATATTGACCAAATGGCTCGCTCGATTCCGAGCGGCAAACTCGGCACTGTTGAAGACATTGGAAACACCGTAGTGTTCCTTGCCAGCGATGCTGCTCGATATATCACCGGGCAAGGAATTGTCGTTGATGGTGGGCAAATCCTTCCAGAATCCCCCGAAGCACTCGGCCACTAGGTATTCACACACACTGGCGAGTACTCTTCTTCCCCATGGTCTACGGTGTACTCGCCTACGCTCTCTGGGGTTTCTTCGCAGCATTCTTTCCACTACTCGCACCTGCAGCACCCACAGAAATACTCGCCCATAGGATCGCCTGGACTGCGGTCTTTATGGTGGGAATTACGTGGTATTCCGGAGCGCTTCGTGAATTACGGCGCATCAACCGTCGCACCTGGATCACACTGGTCTTCGCATCAGCTGTGATTGCAATCAACTGGTTGGTCTACGTCATCGCCGTCAATAGCGGGCATGTCGCCGAGGCTGCCCTCGGGTACTTTATCAACCCACTCGTGTCCGTTCTTCTCGGCATGTTTTTCCTTGGTGAACGTCTTCGGCTGTTACAGAAACTCTCGGTCGGTATCGCCGCTGCCGCAGTAGCCATTCTTACAATCGCTGGCGGCGAACCCCCACTACTGGGCTTAACCTTGGCGTTTAGTTTTGGTTTCTATGGACTACTGAAGAAACGTATACAACTCAGCGCATCTGCGTCCCTCGCCGCGGAAACCCTCGTGTTGTTGCCGTTCGCGCTGTACTTCCTGATCAAGCTTGAGGCGGCAGGTGAAGGAACGTTATTCAACCACGGTCCGGCCCACACCGCGCTCCTGATATCAACCGGTATTGTCACCGCCATCCCGTTGTTGTGTTTCGGTAAAGGCGTCAAACTCATCCCGCTCTCCACCATTGGAATGCTGCAGTACATGACCCCAACAGTTCAAATGTTGTGGGCGGTATTTGTTGTCCAAGAAGAACTCAGCGCCATTCGTTGGGTCGGGTTCGTGATTATTTGGGTTTCGGTCTCAATGTATATTGCGGATCTTATTCTGCAGCGAACCCAAAAGCAGCATTAAAACCGCACCGGGCGAATCCCAAATCGTCCCCACGCAGCATCGGGCGGCAACACCTCAATGGCGAACACCCGTGAGTCTTTGGCAACCTTCCGGAGCACATCACCTGGGGCGTACACAATCACTCCTGGGATCGGCTCATTGCCAAGCACATCCGCCCTTGTTTTCCCCTTCACAGGTTCTGGTAGCGGAACAATCGCGGTATCAGTCAAACGTGCGTTCACCCGCGGTATAGGTTCCAAAAGGACACCAGCCTCCCCCGGATTTAACGCTTCAGTGAACGTAATCATTGCAAACGCGGGTTCGTTTGCTTCCTCCAGGGTAATCCGCGCACGGGCTTGATAGTTCTCCGGTGTTTCAGAATCCATACCAAGCGAATCACCATTAATATTCGTGGGCCGAGATACCCGGTCAGACTGCCCAAGCGCTAGTACAAGAGCGACGAGCGCGGCCGTCGATAAGCCTGCTACAACGACGCGTGTTTCCATTTAGCCCTCGCGCAGAACCTCGAGCGCGTGTTGCAAATCCGCGGGATACGGCGATGTGACCTCCATGGAGCGACCATCTGCTGGGTGCGTAAAACCCAAGGTCACAGCATGCAACCATTGCCGATCCAACCCGAGACGCGCCGACAACTTCGGGTCCGAACCGTACATAGGGTCGCCACAGCAAGGATGATGCAGCGCAGAGAAATGCACACGGATTTGATGCGTACGCCCCGTCTCCAAATGGATCTCCAGCAGCGACGCTTCCCGAAACGCCTCAATCGTTTCATAGTGCGTCACCGAATGCTTACCGTCGCTGGTCACCGCAAACCGCCACCCCGACGAAGGGTGCCTACCAATCGGCGCTTCGATCGTCCCACTCAACGGATCCAAATGCCCTTGCACCAGCGCATGGTACGTCTTCGTCACACTGCGATCGCGAAACGCCCGCTTCAACACCGTGTACGCGCGTTCCGACGCCGCGACCACCATCACGCCGGAGGTACCGACGTCGAGACGCTGCACAATGCCTTTCCGCTCCGGTGGGCCAGAGGTAGAAATCCGGAAACCAGCGGCAGCCAAACCACCAATCACCGTAGGGCCCTCCCACCCAACCGTCGGATGCGCCGCAACCCCCACTGGCTTATCAACCACAATGACATCCTCGTCCGAATAGAGAATATCCATACCCTCAACAAGCTCAGCTTTCGGAAGCAATGGCTTTTTCGGAAGCGGAAGCGTCACATCCAGCCACGTTCCAGCAGTAAGACGATCCGATTTACCCACGGGTTTGCCATCAACCACCACATCCCCAGCGACGGCAAGTTCAGCGGCGATCGAGCGTGACACACCAAGCAGTTTCGAAATAGCGGCATCGACCCGCATGCCATCCAGGCCTTCCGGAACTGGCATCTGACGCGATTCCCGCATTAGGCACGCACCTTCCGTTCCTCCAGCATTACACCGATGAGATACACCACCACACCCACAGTAATGGCGCTATCCGCAATATTGAATACGGCAAAACTTCCCACGGAAATAAAGTCCACAACGTGCCCCACGAAAAACCCTGGTTCGCGCGTTAACCGGTCGATAAGATTTCCTAACGCACCGCCGGCAATCATACCGATGCCCACCGCGGGCAACGTATGTTCCACCTTCCTGGCAAACACCATGACACCCACTACAAAACACAGCTGAATCATAGTAAACAGCCACGTTAAACTTTGCCCCATGGAAAACGCCGCCCCCGGATTAAACAGCAGCAAAAACCGAAACCAATCACCGATGACAGGCTGCGGCACCCCTGGCGTCAACGTCCTAAGCACCAGGATTTTGGTGAGCTGATCAATCACAGCAACGATTGGAATAATGGCGAATACTAGTCTTGCCTTATTGGTCACGGATAACATCATTCCTTATTTGGTAGCTGTTTTCCCATTCCGAGCTTCGGTAGGTTAGATCACGTGCATGCTCGAACTCATATACTCACCGCTGTGTGTGCGGCATTATTGCTTTCCTCCTGCACGGAAGAATCGCAGAGTGAAATGCCCATTGCGGTGGAAGCCGACGCCGTGAAAGTCACTCTTTCATCTGAAGGCTCCGGTGAGAAACAAACGCTACGCTTCCGCCCTAGCGCCGCGGACCAACAATCCACACTGGTGATCGATGATGGGTTCCACCAGACCACATCAAACGGTGATGAAACGCCCGAAGAAACACACACCATGACACTGCCGGTCACCGCATCCGCCGCCGACTCCGATGGCCGCAAAGTAACACTGGTTGTGGGAACGCCAACCTACTCAGACCCCGCACTCAATAGTGAACTCGAATCAGCGAAAGACTTCACCGTAACGTGGCAGGGGCAGGACACCGGGCGGATTTCCTCCCTGGCGTTTAGCGCACCCCCCAATGCCACCGACACAGCTCGCGCGGCAACGGAGCGTTTTCTCCAACACGTGATCAACCTGCCAGTGGTGTTCCCAGAGGAAAAAGTCGGACAGGGCGCCAAATGGGACGTGGAAAGCCGGGTAAGTGGCGGTTCCACATTGCTCCAGACGACAAGCTACACCGTGACATCGATTCAAAACAACCATGTGGAATTAGACGTTACGGTTGAACAGCGACCAGCCGTTGGAGCATTACCCGTCACCGGCCCCAACGGGGAAGCTATGGGAGATTTAACAGTGCTCGATGCAACAACGAAATCCAACGGCACACTCAACATCGATCTGGACAAGCCACTACCGGAAGGCGACGTGCAATTCACCACAACCGTGAAATATGGCGGCGAATCAGACGTCACAGTCACCCAAACCGCCACCACTCGCGTGCAATACCAGCCACGCTCGTAACCCGAGGTAACAGCGCACAAACCCGGCAGGGCGCCCCATTGTAAGGGACCACCCTGCCGGGTTTGGTCAACTATTTGTGTTTAATCTTGCAGGTTGAAATACCAAACAGGCGATACAGCGGGCAGAAACCGATCGCCGCAGTCGCCGCCATAATCACGGCAACAACCCACATGACCTTGGAAATCGCACCAGTGGTCACCAAGGCAACCACGACAGCGATAACAGCTACGACAAGTCGAATGATCCTATCGACAGTACTCTCGTTTTTCTTCATGCTCTAAGCCTAGAAATTTCGCACTCCGCAAACGGTTGCCTGTGATCGACGTAACACTCCCGGGGGTCTACTGCGGAGGTGCCGGTGGTGCAGGCTCGCCTGCTGGAGGCGCTGGTGGAGGCTCAACTGGAGCTGGCTCACCGGGAGGCGCTTCCGGTCCTGGTGGCACCTCTACTGGTGGCGGAACTGGCGCTGGCACATCACCATGACACATTGGCGGCACTTGCTCCGGCGCCACAGTGTTAGTGATCAACGTACAAGCCCAGGTCTGGGAAAGCTTCCACGTATTTTCCTCATAGATAAACTCAACGTTATCGGCAACCTGTGGTTCCCGATCCGGAAGCGTAAAGTTCACAGTAGCCAACACCGAGTTAGGCGTATAGCCAGGCAGCACTGGGGGAACAACTTGGAAATCAGCACCAGATTCTTGCTTTGAACGAGTCATTGTTTCAAACAATTCTGGTGCTTCACCTCCGCCCTGCACAGTACGGATCTTCTCTTCCATCGAAGCATTCGGGTCAGTGGCTACAGCAAGGACTGCATTCAAATCATCCGCGGTAGGCTGTGGAACATTCGCCGAAGATGCAGCAGAGGAAGACTCTGAACTGGAAGTAGCGCTTGACGAAGTAGAACCGGAATCACCCCCAAGGAAGGGGATATTTCCCGGCAAGGACCCACACGCGGTGAGCGTAAAAGCAGCAACACCGATACACACGGCACTGTAAATTCTTTTCACTGATTACTCTCCTCTTCGGTGCCTCTCATTGGGGCTGGCACCACAATGCCAAACCATGCTACACGTGGTGCAAGTATGATCACACTAAGCTGTCCCTATGAGCAAAATTATCGTGATCACTACCGGCGGTACAATCGCTTGCACAACAGGTTCAGATGGTGCCCTCGTTCCCACTGTAAGTGGTGAAGCGCTCGTTCAGCCACTCATCAGCAGATTTGAAAACTTCGAAATTGAAGTCCGCGAACTGACGCGCCTGGACTCCGCAAACATGACCTTCGCTGATATTGATGAAGTGGTCCTTGCTGTTCACGATGCCCTTGCAGACCCTGACGTCACAGGTGTTGTGGTGACGCATGGGACGGACTCCATGCAGGAAACCGCACTAGCAGTCGAAACGTTTCATTCAGACTCCCGACCGGTGGTGTTTACCGGCGCCCAAAAACCCTTCGACCACCCGGAATCTGACGGCCTTGGAAACCTGTTTGAAGCCATGATTGTTGCGAGCGACACTTCGGCTCGCGGCATCGGAGTATTGATCGTATTCTGCCACGCCGTAATACCCGTACGGGGGTGCGTCAAGTGGCACACAACTGACGAACTCGCCTTCGCCACGAACGGACCGGAGGAACCCACCCGCGCTGAGCCCCTCCTCCCCCACCCCCTCAAGGATGTTCGCATCGATATTATCCCCGCTTTCCCTGGTGCACCACGAGATTTTGTTGACACCGCGCTCGCCGCCGGTACGCAGGGCCTCGTCGTTGAAGGTATGGGGGCTGGCAATGTTGGGCGTGAAGTTGCGCTCGCACTCAGTGAAGCGTTGCAGCAAGGCATTCCGGTGGTCATCACCACCAGGGTTCCGCGTGGCGACGTCCATGGCAGCTACGGTGGCGTCGGAGGTGGCGCCACCCTTGCCGCTCAGGGCGCCATCGGTTCAACATATTTCCGCGCCGGCCAGGCACGTGTCTTACTCGCTATCGCAGTTGCTACCGGAACACACCCGGCCACACTGTTTTAGAACTCTTGTTCAGATAGCCAGTCGTCCCAATCAAGGCTTTTCAACGGGTCGGCGGGTTCCAACAGCGGATCATCGATGGGAAAACTTCGTGTTTTCCCCTTCTCCGTGGTCCGCGTTTCGAACCGCACCGAAACCACGCCATGCCCCGCACCCTGCACCCAACCGTGGCCAAAATCAGGATGAAACACGTCTTGAGTTGCACGCCAACTAGTTGGTTCCTCAACTTCCACCGCAATGACTGGAGCTTGCGCGCCTCGCACACCCGCTTCCCAGTCACTATCAAAACTCGCCGCAGGGGCAAGATCGGGGAACAACAAATCTTGATACACCGGTTCAAGGTTTGAAAACGACACTCCCACAAGTCGAATCGGCCCCACATCATCTGGGTACCGAGTCAACATCTTCGCGGCATTGAGCAGCACAGTGGAATTATCAGACGCAAACGGCAACGACATCGACCTGCTTTCCGAATGAAAATCCGCCATCTTCAATTTCACCGTCACTGTTCGGGCGCCACGACCATCCTGTTCCATCCTCCGTAGCGCCGCTTCGGCCGCACGCTCGACCGCGGCGTCGACAGCCACGCGCGTCGTCAGGTCCTTCGCATACGTATGTTCGCTTGAAATTTGTTTCGCTTCAGCGCGTTCCGCCAGTGGGCGATGATCGTGTCCGCACGCCAGGGCCCATAAGGCAAGTCCAACGGAACCCAACGAGATCTCCACATCCTTAGCGCTTAACGCAGCGAACTCAGCAATAGTTTTCACCCCAATCCGTTGCAATTTCGCCTCCGCAACCGGCCCAATTCCCCATAGTTTCCGCACCGGAAGCGGCCCTAACACCCGCTCCTGCTCAGCGGCCGGAATCACGCACACACCATCAGGCTTTGCCATTCCCGAGCCGATTTTTGCGTATTGCTTTCCAGTACCCGCCCCCACCGAACTCGGCAACCCAGTTTTAGAACGTATTTCCGCACGCAGATCATTCGCCCAATCACGCACCACTTCGACGCTAGCTCCACGCAACTCAGTGGGCTCCAAAAACGCCTCATCAATTCCAAGCTGCTCCACCTGGTCGCTGCGGGCGCGCACGATATCAAACACGCGTTTCGACGCCGCCGAATACACCGCAAACCGCGGCAACACCACCACACCCCGAAAACCAACCAAATTCCGCGCCTGATGCATCGGCATGGCAGAACGAGCACCAAACGCCCGCGCCTCATACGACGCCCCCGCCACCACTCCACGGCCCGACAAACCACCAACCAATACGGGACGCCCGCGCAACGTCGGCCGCGTTAACTGCTCAACCGAAGCAAAAAACGCATCCATATCAATGTGCAGAACCCAACGTTGCATAACCATAAGGTTAATGACCTCACCACAGCCACCGATCATCAACTAAGCCAAACCCATATGCCGCACACCAACATTCATGGTTTGTTCAGCCGAGGCTACTGCACACTTACTGCAACCACGTAGCTACTAGCCCGAATCGACGTGACCTCACGCATTACGCGCGATGTGCCCATGCGTTACGTTGGCAACCCCGGGACCTTTCACCTGCCTAGCCTAATAAAATACCAACAGCAGGCTACATACAAGAAACTTGGTGCAAACCTTAAAAATATGTTGCACCCATGGGGTTAAACTTAGATTTTTATGAAATTCCTATTTGAATTATTCCGATTTTGTAGAAAATCCTTGACCTGTAGCACATGTGTAGATTCTACTAGTGATATTCCGTTTATCCGTTTGTTATTTGACTGCAACCGATTTCACTGAAAGCCACTACCTGTTTTACTACCGCGAGCATATGACAATCATTAAGTACTCACACTCAGTGCAACCATCCACATCAAAAGTCATACCTGATTTTCAGTGGAAACCTCACTACTTTGTGCCATTCGCAGATTCTTGTTGCATCAGTGTTGCACTGCTGCTTGGCATTTTCATCAGCGAATATTACGCAACCTACGACATTCCAGAATTAACAAAATCAGCGCATGTATTCGGTTTATTATCGCTTATGTCGGTGTGGGTCTTCAGCATTTGGCTTCACAATGGGTACTCATTCGATGCATGTATACGCAGCTCCGTGGGAGTCAAAAAAGTACTCAAAGCAACGTTCTATGTTGCCGGAGCACTCGCGATCACTGATGCGTTTTTCGAACTGCCACTGGTACACCCATATCTAGCAATCAGTGTTCCAGCGGGAATCCTGCTGATCATGATGAATCGGATACTCGCTTCACTGGTCATTCGAAAAATGAAAAGCGCGCATCCTTCCCGCTTACTATTTGTTGGACAAACCACCGATATTCTTGACGTCATGGGGAAGAATTTTGAAAAACGATTCCCGTTCCACACCATCAGCGTGCTTGCACTCACAGACCCGGAAAACCAAGATCAACTCCCTGAATTGCACGACTGCCAGGTAATTCCATATAGGTCC
>JAUMZC010000110.1 GCA_030528295.1 Corynebacterium sp. | reverse complement strand
GGGCTTGTGGGGTGCGCGGGTTTGTGGGGTGCTGGGAGTGCTGGCGGGTGGGAAAACTCTCGGGTGCCGAACGGTGTGACCTGCAGGTTGTCCGGAACTGGCGATGTTAGGTCGACAAAACAAGCCAATTCCGGACAAACCGCAGGTCAGCGACGCATAACCCGCGGCGGCACATAACCGGCAAGAGCCTCAACGCACAGACTAGATCGCACTAAACACTGGGTCGCCTTACAAGCTAGAGCACTCTAAACCAGCCCCTCCCCAAACCAGCCTTGCCAAGCATCACGTTTTCTCACCGGAATCACTAGCCCCACATGTGCGATAGTTGCTCTATGTATTACGCGCCGCGCCAAACCGGAATCGTCAAAGCCGTCGCTGGCGAGGTTGTGTATCAGGAGTGCCAGCCACCTGAGGCCGTCGCCGATTTGGTGTACTGCTTTTGGGAATTGCGAACAACACGTTCACTGAACGCCAGTTTTGATTACTTGGTGATACCAGATGCTTGTGTGGATATCGTCTTCGATCTGCAGCACCCTGAAGCGTTGTTCATGACACCGCACGTCACGAGCGTATGTTTGGATCTTGGCAAAGAGTTTCACTTTGTGGGGATTCGCCTGCACCCTGGAGTCTTTACCGGGGAACTATCCGAAATCGTGGGCAATACTCTACAGCTGGATTCACTCGGCGGCGAAAATATATGCGATATTGTTGGCCGGTTAGCCACAATGCCATTCGCGAACCAGCAGCAAGAACTTACACAATTAGTTCATATTTTAGCACGCGAAAACACCCTGAAGAGTAACGCTTTGATTCGAAGAATTATTCAACTCAGCGAAACCCACACAATTAATGAAATAGCGAAAATTGTTCATATTTCGGAACGTCAATTACGCCGCATAGTGAGAACCGCAACTGGTTTCTCGCCAAAAGAACTCGCCAGAGTGACCACTTTTCAACGTTCATTTTCCAGCCCCTGGCAGGGCCTTTATACCGACCAGGCACACTATATTCACAGCTTCAAGCAAATCACAAAGACAACCCCGCAGCGTTATCAGCGCTTGTATGACGCGCAGTAGAGCACCGTTACCTCGAAGCAGCAATTGTCACGGTTCCGATGTATCATTTTTGCATATCCCCAAAATGATATACTTTAAGCACATACCGATAAGAGGGTGATTTCGATGTTGTTCACACCACGAAAGATTGGTTGGGGCCTCACGGGTTTTAGTTACTTATTGGCGGTCCTGCATTGGAAAAATATTGACAATGACAACATGATTTCCGATGCCATGTTGTTTGGAATCATTGCTATTACGCTTATGAACGTTGTGTTAGCAATTAAGTTCAAACACTACGATCTTTTTGCGGCGGCTACGTTCACATTGACGTCATTATTGGTTGTGTTCTGGTGGCATGGCCCGTTTTTCTCCGCGAGGTGACAATGATGAGTGCAATAAATCAAGGATTCGTCCTCCGCAATGCCCGACCAATAGGTTGGGGGCTCACCGTGGTTGCATTTCTTTTGGCCTACGCATGGATCGCTCGCCCTTTCGGACCGCCACACGAACATTATGCAGTGATGTGGTCATTAGTGTTTGGAATGGTTATCATCACTGCAGCCGTGATGGTTTTGAGTGTGAAGTCCAAATGTCACGACCTCATCCTCGCGAGCATGATGGCATTTTATTCCACATTCATCATCGTGTACGGCATTCGTTTTCTCACGTCAGTTTTCCATTAACCAGCACGTCTACATCACCCCATAAAAACACCCCCCAACCATGTCCGTTTTTTACAATACGACGCCGCGACCTGCCTTTTAGGATTGCAACGTATTTGTTGTTCACCAAGGAGGTTGTTATGAGAGCATTGAAAACTCTGTACCCGGTAATAATTACGGAGAAACTTCGGGAATGCGGGGACTTTTACGTTGCTACTTTCGGGTTTGTACGTGTATTCGATTCCGATTGGTATGTGCAGCTTCTCCACGAACAGAGTGGCGCTGAGCTGGCATTTATGCTCCCGAACCTGGAGAATCAACCTGTGTTCTTGCAACGCAAGTTCGGCGGCGAGGGTGTGATTGTGAGTTTGGAGGTCACTAACGCCCAAGAGGAATTTGAACGTGTATCCGCTCTCGGAACAGTCGAAATTTTGCTCGGTTTTACGGAGGAGGATTGGGGGCAAAAGCATTTTATGGTTCGGGATCCCTCCGGAGCGTATGTGGATATTGTTGAGCAAATCCAGTAGACGCGTTCAACAATCGTCATTTTTGCCCCTGACCAGGGATAAGACACATCCGAACTAGGTGGGATGGTACTAGACTTGGGATCATCAGCGCGTTATAGAAAACGGCGAGTTATTATGCGCTTCCAATCGTCCCTTTTGGCTCTGTCACCTCGTTCTTTCCGTTTACTAGCGGCGCTGGGCTGCACATGTGTGTTATGTGTAGCCTGCCGTGCTCCACATGCAGTGTTGGATCCTCAAGGTTTGCTGCAGAGTTCCGAGCAACAAACCGGCGAGGAGCTTGATGACCAGGGGGATCGCAAGACCTCTTCCGCTATGGATTCCGGCCATGAGTTCTACGATCGCCCGCTGGACAAGCGTTTGCCTGATATTCCGTACGCTACGAATTTGCGCTTTGCCCCGAATGATAATTCGCGCTTCCTGGATTTTGACGACTCGCAATCCTTCGAATACAAGGGTGGATTCAATGCGCAGGGTTGTAGTGAGGTCAACCAGCGCAATCGAACATATTGTGCAGATCCGGAAACAACGGACATTTTGATGATCGATACTGACCAGCGGGATATTTTAGCCAGGTTTGCTCTGCCGTTTTTGGCTACAAGCATCGAATATCTGGGCAGCTATGAGGGCATTGATGTACTGCAAATCAAAGATCATCAGACCGAAAATATTATCGCCGGCATCAAGAATGCCGAAACCATTTCCTGGGCACATAAACTTTCGAATAGCGCCGCGTGTGGACTTACCCACCAAAACACAACAGCGCTCTGCAGTGAAAGTTATGAGGATGAATTCCTTGTTCATACGTTCGACGTCTATGCAGGCACACAGGTTGGCGATACTTCAACTCAGGAACGCGTATTCCCGGCAACCCAATGTTGGATTGCCGAGAGAAACAACATGCTGGTTTACTACAATTCTTCTTGCGAATTCATTACCGAGGCGCCTATTATGAACCCGCTTGCCCTCAGGTTGTTCCCATGGCATACCTCGCTACATACTGGCGATAGCTCCCCCGACCCGAACCTGGAACTGCAGCATATTCTGCAACAACCGTTCAAGCTTTACGACGCCCAGCACACCCCAGTTCTCGAACAGCAGTTTAACGACGCGCCTGCGTTCAGGTATCCAAGTGCTTCTTGATGCGGACGAAGATATCACCTCCGTAGTTATCCGCAACACTTGGTTCGCCACCGAGACCTACTCCCCTGATGGCAAGCAATTGACTGTATATGTCCCTACGCTGCTGGCCAAAGGCTGAACCTCCTCACAACGTCGGGGTGTCGAAAAGCAAGGCGAATTACCCAATTCGCCTCCGAAGTGATGCCGCTGAACGTATACTTTTACCTAAAATATCGTTGATACGTCATAGAAGAGGATTTAGGCGTGGGAAATATTCCATCGTTTCGTCAACGTTATTTTGGCGAGCCGGGCGGCAAAACTGTAGAAGAACATCTAACGTTCGTCCATAATAAAATCAATGAATCAAGGAATAGAGAAACATTTACCATCGAATATCCGGCCCAATATGTAACGTTTAATTCAATTACAAACAATCCTGCCTACGGCTATGAGCTGAACTTTTTTCGGATTAAAAAAGAAAGCGATCCGGCATCCAAATTTACAAATGAGCTTGAAATTGAACCAGGTGAAACATATCAGGCGTATCTTTACTTCCACAATAATGCGTCAAGGACGCTAAATTCATTAAAGTACGACGGGTTCGGTGTCGCGCGTGACGCCCGAATGTTTATAGCAATGCCGGCTGGCGCTAAGGAGGGGCAGCGCACTGGCATCACCGCGTATATTGGGGCGAAAAACGCCACTCCACCAGTGGTGTACTGCAATTGCTTTGTCACCACACCGAAGGATGTAGCGTTCCGCCACATACCGGGCAGTTCAAAGATTTTTTCCAAAGGCGCTGTGAATGGCAAAACCCTGGGAAGCGAGCTCTTCTCGGAAGGCGCCCAGTTGGGATTCGATGATCTTGATGGAAACCTGCCTGGCTGCAATGAATTTTCCGGATACGTGACCACGAAGTTTCGCGCCGATTTTGTTGACTTTGATCTGAGAATCGAATCGCGGGCAGGTACCGAAGGCCCCTGGCAAAGCGGCAACAGTGTATCCGTTGGCGACGAAATCCAATTACGTTTTATGTACCAAAATATCGGCAGCGTTCAACAGGACAATGTTGTGCTGAAAGTTCTTTTGCCGGAGGGTTTCGAATATGTCGAAGGGTCTACGTTACTAGCAAATTCACATCATCCGAGCGGCATCAAAGATAAGGACGGAATTACCACCCATGGAGTGAACATTGGTTCCTATGCGCCGCGTGGCAATGCCGCCGTGCGCATTAACGTTCGGGTGAATAGCGACGTCGCAACGCACTTCGACGAGTTGGGAATCGCAAGAATTCGCTACACCGCCACTACACAGAACGGGAATAAGCAGGTGGTCGGCTGCCTATACATCGATTAGTGTGACCGGCTCGGGAGTGCGCCAAAAGCCACTTTCTTACCACATTTAATCGATCAAGAAAACCCGCATACTCCCCTATTTTGGGGTAATTCACCTATTTTTATCGATTCGATAGGGCTAGGCTATATACGGTCGAGCTTCATAGAAAAGGTGATCTATTATGAGTTCGCTGCGGTATTATTCACCTCGCCTGTCGCGGGGTTTGCGTTCGCTTGCCATGGTTTGTTGGGTGATTGTTCTATGTGTTGGCTGCGGTGTGCACGACCCGTCGTCGGCAATCAACGCCGCGAACCAAGGAAACGCGCACGCAATGTTGGCGAACCGAACTGAGCGGCGGACTAATACGTCACCGGGGTCGCAGGAATCGATTGAGCTAGGACGTTCGAATCTGCGGCTGGCGCCATACAACAATGCCGATTTTCTGTTCTATTCGTTTCATAGCGGAATAAAATTCAAGACTTTTGAAGGCAAGAATTTGCGCTTCTTGGGCTCAACGAATGATCAACAAGAATTCATGGTCAATGAAGGCGACTCGCTGCATTACTATTCCGTGGATTCGTTTGAGCACACAAAGAGTTTCGCAGCTAAGGGATGCAGTGAGATTAATGATCGAAATTATTCGTATTGTGCAGATGGCTCAGAGAATAAGGTCGTGATTTTTGATACGGAAGCGCGGGCTGAACATAAGAAATTTGATGCGCCGTTCAAGCCGGACGCGGTCGAGTTTTTGGGCACGGTGGACAATATTGATGTGCTGCAACTGACAAAACTCGGTGACCGGAGTTTTATCGTTGGTATCGATGGGACAGAAACAATCCGCTGGGAACGTCGTATTGCGCCAAATGCAGAATGTGGACTCACGAATCAAAATAGGACAATCATTTGCAGCGCCGAGGATTTTGATTCGTTTTTGGTGGACACATTTGAACCTGAAAATGGCAATCACATTAGTAGTGCCACGTCCGAAGGGCCGATCATGTCAGGTTCGCATGGGTGGATTAGCGAGCACAATGGCACCGCGAAGTATTTCGATCCACATGGCCGTGTGATTGCGGAGCGGCAGGTCGCTTCCCCATTGTCTCTTGATGTATTTCCGTGGCATATGACTACCGGCGCCGGCCGCTGGGTTCCCGACCCCGAATTGGAATTAGAATTAATGGTCGATTCGTATATCACGTTGCATAACAGCGCGCCTGTACCGGTTTTTAATAATATTCCGGACACGCGGGATTTCCGACCCGTCGGTTCTTTCGAATTCGGCTTTACTTTGCCCCCTAAGCATCGACTTGTGTCCATGACCCACCAGGGAAGCATGTTGCTTATTCAGGGTGGCGATCGTCTTATTGCAAAGGATATGGAACGCAACGAGGACATCCTCAACATCGAAAACAGGGACGATAACCTCATCGTGATCCGTCGAGGCTGGTTTGCCACCCACGGCAAGGATCACGACACCGAAACGCTCACCGTGTTCATTCCCGTACGGCAATCGAAAGGCTAATCGACGCCCCGCACACACGTTTGGCAGCCCCCGTGAAGCGGGCGCGCCACAGCGGCGGAATGGGCGTCGACAAGCATTGCCGTGTATGCGATGACGTGCTAAGTTGGCAGAAATGGGACTTTTCGGGATGGGGCGATGGAAGGGCTAATAATAACAAAACACCTGAGCGAATATGACGCGCGGAGCATTCGGCGAGAAGCGCAGCGCGACGAATATGTAAAGGTCGATCGGGGCGTCTACCTGGACACCAAAACATTCGCAACATACTCACCGTGGGACCAACATCGCCTCATGGCGCTCGCGCTCGGAGCGAATCGAACGCGCGTTTTAGGAGGGG
The DNA here is from genome assembly GCA_030528295.1 of Corynebacterium sp. Classification (GTDB taxonomy): domain Bacteria; phylum Actinomycetota; class Actinomycetes; order Mycobacteriales; family Mycobacteriaceae; genus Corynebacterium. The sequence goes on along the minus strand of JAUMZC010000110.1, from coordinate 1,062 downwards.
TCTCGGCGGCGATGCTCCACGGAATGTGGGTGGACAATCGGGAGGTGGGGCAGCCGGAATACTACCCACAACGGCCTAGGAACCGGAGCGAACTCGGCATCGCGCTGGCCGGAAGGCTGCCGAAACTGAGCCGAGTGAACGGTTCATACGTCACTATCACCAGCGTGAGCAGGACAATCATCGACCTCGCGCGATACCACGGGCCGGAATCCTGCTTCATGGCAATGAGCTGGGCAATTCGAGAGCAGCAACTCACCGAGGCGGACATTCAAGCAGAGTGGAAACCGTCGCTGAACAGCAAAGACATACTCGACTGGGCAAGCAACAACGTGGACCCGCGAGTGGAATCCCCTGCTGAAGCATCATTTCTCGCCCAAGTTCGATGGCATGGGGCAATCCAAGTGACACCGCAATTCCCCATCATCGATGCCTGGCGACGACAACGTCGAGCCGATTTCCTCGTCGACGGGACGAGGCTGCTCGTAGAAATCAACGGGATGGGCAAATATGGGACGACAGGTCAGCAGCAACAACAGCAGTTGAGGGCTGAAAAAGACAGATTGGATGGGTTACTCAACGCTGGCTACCACGTATTGAACTACTCTGCGAAACAAGTGTTCGATGGGGTGGCGTATGAGGATTTATGTCGGCGGCTGCGGGTTGGTTCGGGGCGGTGGTAAGCCTGCGGGTTGGTTCGGGGGCGGTGGAAAACCCCTGGTCGTCCGGAAGTGGCGATGTTAGGTTGACAAAACAAGCCATTTAACGACCGTTCAAGTTTTGTGACCTGGGGTTTTGTGGTAGCAATGTCGACAACTGGCGATGTTAGGTCGACGAAACAAGCCAATTCCGGACAAACCCCAGGTCAAGCGGTGGAATCGCGAAACCCGGCAGGGTGACCTCTGGGGTGTTTAGCGTAGTGGTGGCTGGGCTTGCTTGCGGAGCGTGGATTGCCAATATGTTTAAGCGAGCTCGGCTGCCGTGCAGGCATGGATGCGATGTGTCATTTGGGAAAACCCCTGGTCGTCCGGAAGTGGCGATGTTAGGTTGACAAAACAAGCCATT
>JAUMZC010000109.1 GCA_030528295.1 Corynebacterium sp. | reverse complement strand
AAAACAGCACGAAGCCCCCGCCAGCAGCTCGCTAGCGAGGGCAAAAATCGGCTGTTTATTTGCGCACAACGAATTGTACGATTGTGAGTAGGATTACGGCGCCCAACAAGCATGTAAAGAAGCTGAAAATCAATCCAGCACCAGCAACATCAAAACCAACAAGGCTCAACAGCCAGCCGCCGAGAAGGCCACCGATAACACCAACAACAATATTCAAACCAATGCCCTGTTGAGCATCCGTACCTTTAATCTTCGAGGCGATCCAGCCAGCTAAACCGCCAATGATAATCCAACCTAAAAATCCTAAACCTAATCCCACTGGAAACAGCTCCCTTCAAAGTGAATTACATCAACCACCTTAAATCTGAAAACGAATTAAATCGACCTTATAGAGAAATCGCAACCGGACCGTAATATCGGTGTTATCCCAGCTTAATTTGTGCATAATATTTACTACCTTATACTGGTCAGGCGATTTGCCAGCCAACTACCGTACAAAAAAGCTAAAAATCTGCTGCGAAACCTTGAAAATGAGGAATATTTCATGAGGAAAATAGAAAGAAATTAATAGATTCTTCCTGCTTAAACCATGGGAAAATAAAAATATGCACTGAGAAAATCCTGGATCGCATTCTCTCAGCGCATTATCGATTTCGAATTTTTGTACTGTTACTTACTTTCCGGCCTCACCACCATCATCGGGCAAGGAGTAGATTGCAATAATGCACGCGACGTAGAACCTAACAACATTCCCTTAAAACCGCCACGCCCATGCGAGCCGACGATGAGCAGTTGCGCGCCGAGCGCGGCGTCGGCAAGCGCACGTACAGGACGATCACGCGTCACAATCTTGGTTACCTTAACATCGGGGTACTTCTCCGTGAAGCCCGCGAGCCGGTGCCCGAGCAGCATATGTTGCTCCTGTTCCACCGTCTCCCACTGTTGCTGTGCTGCAGACAAGCCCGCCAGCGACGCCTGAATCTGCATATCCATCCAGGTGTGTACAGCAATCAGTTCGCAACCACGGGCATCTGCCTCAGCAAATGCATACTCGATAGCTTTCTGGCTTACACCGGAACCATCAACACCGACCACAACTGGGCCGTACTTGTAGGCTTCATCGAGATCTTCGCGTACGACCACAACTGGGCACTGAGCGTGGCTCACCACTGCAGCCGAGACACTTCCCATGACCATGCCGGATAACCCACCAAGGCCTCGTGATCCCATCACAATCATGATCACGTCTTTGGACATCTCCAGCAGCATGTCAATGGGGCTGCCCTCCGCGAGAGTATGCAGCACTTCGATGTCTGGAGCTACTTTGAGAGCTTCCGCCCGAGCAACATCGATTTTCTCCATCGTTTCTGTTTGCAGGTCATCAAACAACTCTTGCGGCGGCACCATGCCCTCCGCATAAAGGAATTGTGGCATGGTGTAGCTTGCGGCAAGACGCAGCGGGATGTGCCGCTTCATCGCGGTATTGGCACCCCAACGCACTGCGGCCAACGAGGCGAGTGAGCCATCGACTGCCACCACAACACATTTTTCTTTCATCACTTTGCACCTTTCTCTTGGATACCCCCAGTTTACACGGCACTGGTTAGAACCAGTTGTGATAATTCTCAAGAGTGCTCGCACAAAACAGCGGTGACCGCACAGGATTCACCGCCACCCCCACCGTCGAGTGCCTACTTAGGCAATTCGATCACATGTGCCGCTTCGGCATTGTCTGGGGAAAACGCTTTATAGGACGTTACAAGTAGGTCCCCGGAGAGCTTGCCAATACCATGATTCATGAACTCCGTAATTGATTGAAGGAACGTATAAATATCCATGGCTGAGAGAATAATACGACGGCGGCAACCTCCGCTACCCGTACGTGACGGATTAAACCCATCACGAGTACAACTGCCAAGGGACGCGGAACCTATTACTGCCAGGGATTTTATCCTGCATCTAGTGCGCACTCAGACCCATAAAAGCCCTGAGGATAATGAAGCCTCAGTTGATGAGCGCTTTGCGCGGGGTGAGGTCATGGACCCGCGTGGGCGTCGATACGCACCTGATGAGCTCATACAGCCCGGCGCCGACGTTTGGTTCTACCGCAAGCCGGGCCCAGAGCGGCACATACCCTTTGACATTCCAATTCTGTTTCAAGACGAAAACCTCCTGGTCGCCGACAAACCCGCGTTCCTCGCCACCATGCCGCGCGGCAGGCACATTACAGAAACCGCCACCGTACGGCTCCGGCGCGCAACCGGCAACCAGGATCTCTCACCCGCGCATAGGCTCGATCGCCTCACCTCAGGTGTGCTGGTATTTACCACTCGGCCCGAAGTGCGCGGCGCGTACCAGGACATTTTTGCTGAGCGTCGCGCGCACAAAACCTACGAGGCAATCGCACCCTACAACGCCAACATTGCTCCCGGCACTGTATGGGAAAACCGCATTGAAAAGATTCGTGGCATCGTCCAGGCAAAAATTATCGACGGCGCGCCCAACGCGCTCACCGAAGTAGTCAACGTGGAACGCCTCCCGGACGGCGTTTACGCGCGCTATACCCTCGCCCCAAAAACTGGGCGGACTCATCAACTTCGGCTGCATATGAATGCTGCCGGCGCCCCGATCCTTGGCGATCCTCTATACCCGGAACTTCTGCCCTTGGCCGATGAGTGTTTTAGCAACCCCCTCCGGCTACTCGCCCGCGAGCTCTCTTTCCGCGACCCTTTCACCGGCGAAATGCGGGTGTTTCGCTCTCAGCGCACACTCAGCCCTGAGCCTTCCCAATAATTTGAGGGTTATTTCAGGGCAAACCCCGATGCCAACACACCCGCCCAGGAACCACTATGGAATTAACCATGAAACGCACGGTGGAAAGGAAGTTGGATGAACCAGACATTTCGAGCAATGTGGCAGACCAGACCAGTACGGTTTCCGTCCCGTACTGGCAGTTCTTCACCCGCGGCCGGGGTGTGTGAAGGCTTAGGTGTTCGTTACCAAATCGACCCCACAATCTTACGAGTATTTTTCGTATGCACCGCGTTCGTTGGGTCCGGACTCTTCGCCTACATATTGTGCTGGATTCTTATGCCTGCCTACTCCGAGCAACCAACACCCCCGCAAAACGAACGCCAAATGATTATTTTTGGCATTATCTTTTCCGTAATCTTTCTGATTCCGCTGCCGGTATCCACCTCGGTAACGCTCATCGTGATGGCGTTGATTTGGTGGCTCATGCACTTGAAACAACCAAACCCACCATTCGCGGCGAATCCGGAACCTGCTGAAGAACCAATGGTTTCCGCGATGAGCGGCGCCACTACTACAACTGACTCCATGAACCGGACCCCACCAGCTTGGGATCCGTTAGGAGTTGCCCCCTTCGCATGGGATCTACCTGAGCCACAACCGTTGGCAACCGTAGAAAAATCTAAAAAACGCCGCCACTGGCCTTGGATTGTGATCGCCGGAATTATTATGGCTCCGATTTTGGCGCTTACAACCGTACTCCCCTTCCTAGCTACCGGTGTTAACAACTCCTTAGTAGGAACGATTGACCTGCAAGTTTCTAATCCAGACAGCCTCAAGTCCGAATATCAGCTCGAAATTGGTGACATACATTTAAATTTGCGTGATCTCACACAACTTCCTGAAGATAAAACTGTGGAAGTTTCAGTTTCAACCGGTGATATCGACATTGAATTGCCCACCAACGTTCCAGTAAATGTGCAGTGTACCGGCGGAACTAGCGATATTTCCTGCGCTGAAGGAAAATCAAATCCTGATGCTCAAGGTGGCACGTTGAACCTTAAAGTTAAGGCAGACATAGGCACTGTCAAGGTACAGTAGCCACTGCATGACATTGTGGCGCGGGATTGCGTATTTTTACGCATGTTCTATGCGCCCAATAATTACCGACTATCGATTCAAACGTACTGGCGCAGGTGATATACACCGCGCCGATGAAAGGACTAGCTATGCAGCCTGCTATTGCTGCGCATGCGGTGAACCTAGTGAAGCGCTATGGTCACGGTGAAACCGTAGTTGTGGCCCTCGACAATGTGAATATTGAATTCGCAAAGGGGCGTTTTACAGCAATTATGGGCCCTTCCGGATCTGGCAAGTCCACTCTGATGCATTGCATGGCTGGTCTTGACACTGTCACAGAAGGTTCTACCTTCATTGGTGATACAGATTTATCAAAACTGCGAGACAAAGACCTTACGTCTCTACGTAGAGATCGCCTAGGGTTCGTGTTTCAGTCTTTTAACCTCGTGCCTACGCTGACGGCGAAAGAGAACATTACACTGCCCAGCGACGTCGCAGGACGCAAGATCGACGAAGCATGGTTTAACGAAGTCACCTCGCGTCTCGGGCTCACCCACCGCCTCGAGCACCGCCCCAGCGAACTCTCGGGCGGTCAACAGCAACGTGTGGCTGTTGCTCGCGCACTTGTGTCCCGCCCGGACATCATTTTCGGCGATGAACCAACAGGCAACCTCGATTCGAATTCATCTGCTGAAGTTTTGAATATTCTGCGTACCTCCGTGGATGACCTCGAACAAACCGTGGTCATTGTGACCCACGACCCGAAGGCTGCTTCCTATGCCGACCGCGTGGTATTCCTTGCCGACGGTCGCCTTGTGGAAGAACTGAATAACCCAACTACAGAAGGCATTCTTGGCATTATGGCTCGGATTGAGGATCTGTAAATGGCTACCATGCGAACTATTTCTTTCCGCACTATTGCGGCCCATAAGCTGCGGTTGGCGCTGACAGTTCTTTCCGTGGTCTTGGGCACTGCATTTATTGCTGGTTCTAGTATGTTTACGGCTGGCCTTTCCAGCTCGTTTGATTCAATCGTTTCCACCGCGTTTGACGACGTCGACATTGTTGTAAGCGGCGGCGAAAAGTCACCGCAGGGTGTGCCACTCGAGGTAATTAACGAGCTGCGCAACGACCCCGACATCAAGTCCGTCGACGTGGGCATTACGGCTTCCCAATTAGTACTCGGCGACCCTGAGGGGCGCGCTATTCAGACCGGCGGCGCCCCAACGCAGGCTCTCCCCAGCTTCCAGGGCGCAGAACCGAGTAGCAGCACGGGGATTATCGACGGCGCGATGCCCACCTCTCCAAACACCATCGCCGTGAATAAATCCGCCGCCGAACGAGGAAATATTAAGGTTGGTGACACTGTCACCGCCATTACACCAAAAGAACGCGCGGACTATGAAGTTGTAGGCATTTACGACGCCGTCAACAGCACAGGTGGTTGGGTCGGTGTCATCTTCCCAGAGCCTGATTTTCTCGCGCAATTTGGCAATGGGCACAGCGTTGACCAGGGAATTATCCAAGTCAACGATGATGCTAAAGCTGATGAAATCCGTGAATCGCTGACGAAAAAGTATCCGGATTTTAAGGTTGATTCCGGCTCCAAATTGGTCGAAGAAATCAGCTCCGTAGTCAAAGAAGCACTTTCGTTCGTCAATTATTTCTTGTGGGCATTCGCTGGTATTGCACTGCTAGTTGGCACCTTCATCATCTCGAACACGTTCTCGATGATCGTTGCGCAGCGTAACCGCGAATTCGCACTTTTGCGCAGTATCGGTATTTCGCAGAAACAAATCACCACCTCAGTAATTTTCGAAGCCATTATTGTCGGCGTGATTGGCTCAATACTTGGTATTTTTGCCGGTGTTGGCCTCGTCAAAGTGGTGACGTCCGTGATGGAAGCGCAGGGCGTCGGGCTGCCCAATGAGGGCATTACGCTCGACACAAACTCCATCTTGATTCCGCTAGCAGTTGGCATCATCATCACCGTATTAAGCGCCTGGGCCCCCGCACGCCGCGCTGGTAGCATCCGCCCAGTCCAAGCGATGCGCAACCAGGAAGCCTCCTCCCTGACCATCCGAACCATTTTCGGCGTGCTGTTCCTGGCCGCTGGTGTGGGCACTGTACTTCTTGGCGCACTGAACAGTGATATCGGGACCACACAAGTCCGTTCTGGTCTAGTCGGTGGCGGCGCATTAACCATTGTGCTCGGCACCTGGCTCTTCGGTCCTGCACTCTCGATCCCAGTGGTAGGCACCCTGGGACGTATCGTGGGCGCCCCATTCCGCGCCGTCGGACGCATTGCTGCGACAAACTCCCGCCGCAATCCGCGACGGACCTCAGCAACAGCCTTTGCCCTCACCCTAGGCTTGGCGATGGTGAGTTCCATCAGCATGCTCGGAGCGACGATGAAAGACAATCTTTCCGACATGATTGATACCACCGTCAAAGCTGACTACGTGTTGAGCGGTCCCAACAACCTTCAAGTAAGCATTCCGCGCGAAGATATCGAAAACGTTCGGAAACTTGAGGGTGTGCAGGAAGTTACTACGATTTACGAAGCACCTTTGACCGTCAATGACCTGACTCTTGGTGGTAGTGGTTTTGGCCCTCCAGCACTGCCGGTTACGGAAGGTAACCTCGATAAAGCCGTGGAATTGAAGGTCAAAGAAGGCAAGGTTGACAAACTTGCTCTCAGTGAAACGATCGCTAAGGGACTCAACGTCAAGGTTGGCGATAACGTTCGCATTCGTGACAAAGAAGTGAAGCTCGATGCAATTTACGAATCGAACGTTGCGGTGGGCAGTGGATTCATTAACTACGACACAGCACGCGAATTCGTAGAAGATAAAGAAATCCAAGCGAAAAAGGTCTTTGTTCGAACTGACGGAAATGTCAACCAACAGAAACTGCGCAAGGAAATCGAAGACACCGTAGCGAAGTCCTTGGTTGTAACCGTGCAAAACAAGGAAGAGTTCGCGGGTCAAAATGCCGATGGCATTAACCGCATGCTCGGTATCCTGTACGGCTTACTTGCTCTCGCTGTTGTTATTGCAATCCTTGGCATTATCAATACCCTTGCGTTGAACGTCATTGAACGTCGCCAGGAAATCGGCATGTTGCGCGCCGTCGGTTTGCAACGTCGACAAATCCGCCACATGATCTATATCGAGTCTGCAGTTATCGCCGTATTCGGTGCACTTATCGGCGCAGCCATAGGACTTGGCTTAGGTTGGGCGTTCGTGAAAGTACTCTCGTCGAGTGGCCTCGAAAACATTATTATTCCGTGGGGCCAGGTCGGTATCATTCTCGCTGCATCTGCCGTTGTTGGTGTACTTGCTGCCGTTTGGCCTGCAAGTCGCGCGGCGCGGACTCAGCCATTGGAGGCCATCACAGATTAACGTATGAGGTATGAACCTCTATGAGTGCATAGCCGCTGACTCCGCAATAGGAGTTGGCGGCCCTACTATTTTCGGCTGGAGAGCGATTCAATTATTAAGTGATAACCCTGATTTAGACCCTGGAGAACTAACTCCTGCCCAACAAATATCTTGGGAACAACTTCAAAAACACGCAGCGCATATTTCGCGCGGTGTACCTCTCGACGAATCGGTCGATGTTTATGCATCATTGGATCCTGGTTTTGACACCCTGAACCGGGCTAGGGAAATTCTTCTCGACGCCCCCCACCAGGCAATAGAAGAAGCGGAGAAAGCACTAACCCGAAATACCCAAGACCCCGTAGGGTTACGGCTCGCTGCGCACCAATTTATTGCGGCTGGCTACATGAATATTGGCAATTGGGAGGCCGCCCACGAGCATTTACTGATGGCGTTGGATGATGCTAATTTGCCGATTTTATTGGGTCAGTTGTATGCGTTGTTGACGCAGGTTGCGTTGATGCGGTATGACTCTGATGCGTTTATTTTCCGTCATCATGGTCTCGAGGTGTTGGAGCCGTATCCGTTTGCTCCTGCGAGGCGCTTTTTAGAAGATCTTGATTAAGCTGCGCTGTTGGTTACGCTGTTGCGTTTGTGGGTGTGTGTATGCAACAAGTGAGGGGCCCGTGTGTCGGGCCCCTCGTGGGTT
>JAUMZC010000108.1 GCA_030528295.1 Corynebacterium sp. | reverse complement strand
TTGACCACGTAGTATTCCTGTGCCCGGTGAGCAGAGATTTACGACTGGCGTACTTTTTCAAACGTTCGCCCAAGCTTCATAATCACAGCAGAGTCAGTATCACCCAGGCGGCGAATCAATTCGCTTTCATCAAGGGTGCCAGCGAGGACCGTCAGCACCTCGTCTTCTTCCGCCAGTGGACGTCCAAGTACCGATGCGGATGCCGTTAACGAAGGAACACCTGGAATAATGCGGGTAGGGTAGTGGTCTGCAAGCTCCCTGTGTAGGTGCTGGAATGAGCTGTAGAGCATCGGGTCGCCGAGCGCGAGTACGCACACGATTCGCCCGGCGTCGAGATGCGCTTTGAGGCGATGTACAGCTTCAACATAGAAATCTGCCATTGCACCCGCATATCCGCCTGGGTGATCTGTGATGCCCGTGGTGACCGGGTAGTGCAATAGTTCGTGGATTTGCCCGTCACGAAAATATGGTTGAGCTGTTTTTGAGGCAGTCGAGGAGCCTCCGGGGCGGGCATGATACGCAACAACGTCCGCTTGTGAGATTGCCTGTGCTCCCGCAATGGTGACAAGTTCTGGATCGCCAGGACCCACACCTACACCAATGAGTTGGCCGGTCATGGCAGGATTTCTTTCTCAGTAGCCAACGCATTAATCGCAGCACAGGTAATAGCCGAACCACCGCGGCGGCCATGCACGGTGAGGAATTCAACACCAACGCTGGCCGCTTGCTGCGCCAACGCTTCTTTCGATTCTGCTGCACCGACGAAACCGACAGGTATTCCCAAAATAGCTGCGGGACGTGGGCGTTGTGGGTCTTCTGCTAACCAATCCAGTAAGTGGAACAGCGCGGTTGGGGCGTTTCCAATCGCAACCACCGCGCCGTCGATACGATCAGCCCACAGCTCGACGGCGGCTGCACTGCGGGTAGTCCCGAGCTGTGCAGCAAGGTCAATCACGCGCAGATCTTTGATCATGCACACTACGTCATTCTCTGCGGGAAGACGCTTTCGAGTCACCCCAGATGCCACCATGTTGACGTCCGTCAAAATTGGCTTTCCGTTCGCTAACGCCGTCCGGGCAGCAGGCACCAAACCGGCAGAAAACTCAATATCCGATGCCAAATCTGTTTGGCCGGCGGCGTGAATCATACGAACCGCTACCTGTGCTTGGTCAGGATCAAACTTGGAAAGATCAGATTCTTCGCGGATCATGGCGAATGAACGACGGTAGATTTCATTGCCGTCAGTGATGTAGTTGTGCATTCTCAGTAGCCTACCTTTGGCCAATTTCGTATTCGTTTTCGGCGGTTGCCAAATAATCTGTGTAGTTACCTAACGGGTGACCGCATCGACGTTCGCAGCCGGAAAAGTGGATGAGACCGTCTTCCACATTGCCGCTGGCTACATGCTGTTCAGCGTTTTCGCGAGTATTTGTTGGGGATTTCCCGCAACCAGGAAGACCAGTGCAGGCGGTGACTCGTAGCCATGCAGATTCGGCGTCGAAAATCAGTCCGAGAGGTGCAAGTACTCGCACAACTTGTTCGGCTATATCTTCGCTTAAGTGGTGGACCACTATTGAATGCCACGGTGTGATTGTTACCGGAACCCCAATCACAGCGATCATGCGGGCAAGCTGGCTGGGGAGCACTCCGAACCGCAAACCCGCACCTAAGTGCACCATGTTATTGTGTTCGATCCAACCAATCGGCCTTCCAGGAGGATTACTGAAGGTTGGAACTGGGTCGTGTTGTGTCACATCGCTGATTGCGGTGAGTAAGACCCCGTGTACTTCAGGTTTTTCATGAATTCGCCAGGCACTGCCACGAAGTTGCGCCCACTCCTGAGCTAGAGCGACCATGACGTGTGCGGCGTCTTGCTTCTTGCAGGCAATACCGGCTGGTGTACCGCCTAAGATGATGTGGCAATTGTGTCCTTGATCGATCACTCCGATGTCCACGTTATGGCTTACAATATCGCCTTCACCTGCATCGATACCAAATAATGTGCGCCCAGAAAGTGATGCAACTTCAGGCGATTGTAAAATCGCCGCATCAAGTTCGGCGACCAGATCATGCACACCGAACCCGAGTGGCGAAACAATAATGTTGCGCATCCGGTCATGAGCTTTACTGGGAAGTAGGCCGTGATCAATCACTGCCTGTGTAAACGCGTCAGTGTCATGGATCCCCCGAATTTGTAGATTGCCCCGTGACGTGATGTGGATATTGCCATCACCGAACGTATCTGCGAGATCAGCAAGGTTTTCCAGTACGCCAGGAGATACTTGGCCCCCGGGAACACGAATACGCCCGATGTGGCCATCGAGTGCAACGTGCATTTTCAGTGCGCCGGGGCAACCGTCACTGCGGTGACGATCTCCGAGGTGAAAGGATTCGGAGAGCATGGAGGTGGTCATGGGTTCGAGTGTAATCCTCTCCGGTAGGCTAACCAGGTATATCAACCTTAAGCTTGCGGTGGAACACGGTGAAAATCCGGGCGGTCGCGCCATTGTTATAGCCAGACCCACCACATGGCTTGCGTACGTTTCTGGGGCGCGAACCCCCTGAGAAAGGAACTGTCATCGTGACGTTTTTGCTGCTGTCCACCTCTGATACGGATTTGCTTTCGGCGAAATCAGCATCACAAAGTGAAGAAGTTCAGTACTTGTTTGCCAATCCAACGCTACTGAGCGATGAACTTCTCGACGATTATTTGGCACAAGCTGAATTGGTGATTGTGCGTCTGCTGGGCGGCAAACGCGCGTGGGAAGAGGGGCTCGAACGGGTTATCGTAACCGGTAAACCAGTGGTGGTTGTGTCCGGTGAACTTGCGGTTGATGCGGAACTTACAGACATTTCCACCGTCCCTGCGGGTGTTGTCACCACGGCCCACACGTACTTGGCTGAAGGCGGCGCGAAAAACCTTGAACATCTGTACCGTTTCTTGTCCGATACTGTGTTGTTGACCGGATTAGGTTTCGACGCCCCAGAGCACATGCCTATGTGGGGCCACCTGCCCCGACCTGACGCACCTTTGCTTAACGACGCCGCGCCCCGCATCGCAGTGCTGTACTACCGCGCCCAACACCTCGCCGGAAACACAGCCTATATCCACGCGCTGTGTGACGCCATTGATGCCCGAGGCGCGCGTGCATTGCCAATCTTCACGGCGTCGTTACGCCAAGCCCCAACCGAATTGCTGGAAGAGCTCGCCACGGTTGATGTAGCGATCACTACGGTGCTTGCCGCTGGTGGTACAAAACCCGCAACCGCACAAGCGGGCGGCGACGATGAAGCCTGGGATGTTGCACAGCTTGCGGCGCTGGATATCCCAATTATTCAGGGCCTTGCTTTGACCTCGCCCCGCAGTGAATGGGACGAAAACGATGATGGTTTGACCCCGCTGGACGTTGCCACCCAAGTCGCCGTTCCAGAATTTGACGGTCGCCTTATTACCGTGCCGTTCTCATTTAAAGAACACGATGCTGATGGCTTAATCTCCTATGTCCCCGACGCCGAACGTTGTGCCCGCCTGGCAGGCATTGCATACCGCCACGCGTTGTTACGACACAAGACCAACTCGGAAAAGAAGATCGTGGTGATGCTTTCGGCATACCCAACGAAGCACGCTCGCATTGGTAACGCGGTGGGTCTTGACACCCCCGCATCGACGTTGCGTGTACTGCACGCCATGGAAGATGCAGGCTACAACCTGGGGGATACCGCGAATATCCCTGGCTACGCCGATTTCGATGGAGATGCGTTTATGCACGCCGTCATTGAGGCAGGCGGCCACGACCCTGAATGGCTGACCGAGGAAGTACTGGCGAAGAATCCACTGAAACTCAGCCCAACAGAATATTCGAAATTCTTCCAATCCCTGCCCGAAGCAATGCAGGAAGAAATGGTTGAACATTGGGGCGAAGCACCAGGCACACACTATGTGAATCCCGAGACCAAGGAAATCTATATTGCCGGCCTGATGTTTGGCAACGTTGTGGTCATGGTGCAACCACCGCGCGGTTTTGGTGAAAACCCGGTCGGTATCTACCACGATCCGGATTTGCCAGCCAACCACCATTATTTGGGCACCTACTACTGGCTACGTGAAGTCTTTGGCGCGGATGCCATTGTGCACATGGGCAAGCACGGCAATATGGAATGGCTACCTGGAAAAACAGTGGGCCTCGCCGCAACATGTTACTCGGATGCGGCGATCAATGAACTGCCGCTAATCTATCCGTTCTTGGTGAATGATCCAGGTGAAGGAACGCAAGCGAAACGCCGGGCGCATGCCACGCTTGTTGACCATATGATTCCGCCGATGGCCCGTGCAGAAACCTACGGCGACATTACACGTCTCGAACAATTGCTGGATGAGCACGCAAATATTTCCGCTATGGATCCGGCGAAACTTCCTGCCATCCGCCAGGAGATTTGGACGCTGTTGACAGCTGCGAAAATGGACCGCGATCTCGGCTGGGATGAGCGTCCAGCCGAAGACGTCTTCGACGACATGCTCATGCATATCGACGGCTGGTTATGCGAAATCAAAGACGTTGCGATCCGTGGCGGTCTGCACATTCTGGGCGAAGAAGTCAGCGGCGACATGCGCGTGGACCTCGTGCTTGCCATGCTCCGCGCCCGTCAACTATGGGGAGGCGAAACCGCAGTTCCCGGATTGCGTGAAGCACTCGGCTTATCCGAAGAAGGCGACGAAACCCGCGCACGTGTCGACGCCGCGGAGGAACAAGCACGCACGTTGCTCACCGCGCTTGACGCTACAGGGTGGGATGTTGCCGCTATCGAAGGCATCACGTCGGACTTGCCTGAAGGCGCCGATGCCGCGACCGTCGCAAAGATTTTGCAATTTGCCGCGACCGAAATCATCCCACGCTTAGCGCAGACACCTCGGGAAATCGACCAGGTGTTGCACGCGCTCAACGGTGGTTTCATTGAGGCTGGGCCTTCGGGATCTCCGATGCGGGGCCTCATTAACGTGCTACCCACGGGGCGCAACTTCTATTCGGTTGATCCGAAATCACTGCCGTCTCGTCTTGCCTGGGAAACCGGTCAATTGCTCGCAGATTCGCTGGTGGAGCGGTACCAAGCGGACCACGATGGCGCATATCCAAAGTCCGTTGGCCTGTCAGTATGGGGAACCTCGGCGATGCGCACCTCCGGTGACGACATTGCGGAAGTGTTCGCACTCCTGGGCGTTCGGCCAATCTGGGATGAGGCATCTCGCCGCGTGACTGATTTGGAAGTGATTCCGCTTGCGGAACTCGGCCGACCGCGCATTGACGTTACCGTCCGCATTTCTGGTTTCTTCCGCGACGCATTCCCACACGTACTTGCGCTCCTTGATGATGCTGTACAACTCGTGGCTAGCCTCGATGAACCTGCCGATCAAAACTTCGTTCGTGCCCATGCGGAAGCTGATGGTGCGGAACATGTACGGCGTATTTTCGGCTCCAAACCAGGAACCTACGGTGCGGGACTGCTGCAACTCATTGAATCCGGAAACTGGCGAGACGACCAAGACCTCGCAGCCGTCTACACAAGCTGGGGTGGCTATGCTTACGGTCGCGGCCTCGATGGTGTAGAAGCCGCCGATGATATGCGCACCGCCTATAAGCGCATTCAAGTGGCGGCCAAGAACGTCGACTCCCGCGAGCATGACATCGCCGATTCTGACGATTACTTCCAATTCCACGGCGGCATGGTGGCAACCGTACGTGCCCTGACTGGCGCTGACCCAGATGCATTTATCGGCGATTCCACCAGGCAGGAAACCGTGCGCACCCGCACATTGCACGAGGAATCCCGTCGTGTGTTCCGCGCTCGTGTTGTAAACCCACGGTGGATTGAGGCAATGCGTAACCACGGCTACAAAGGTGCGTTTGAAATGAGCGCCACCGTTGATTACCTGTTCGGCTACGATGCCACGACCGGCCTTATGGACGACTGGATGTACGAAACCCTCACCAACACCTACGTTGGTGACCCAGAAAACCGCGAGTTCTTCCAAAAATCCAATCCGTGGGCGCTGCGGGATATTTCCGAACGCCTGATGGAAGCCGCTGAACGTGGCCTGTGGGAGCAACCTTCCGCTGAATCCATGGAGCTGCTGCGCTCTACGTTCCTCGAGATGGAAGGCGAACTTGAGGATCGCTGACCTCGCCGTACAGTTTCAGGTTTTGCTCGGCTAGTTCCTTGATGCGTAGGCGCAGTTCCGGAGGCTGCAATACCACGGCAGCCTCCCCAAAACCGGAAAGCACCCCTGCTGCTGCCGCTAGGCAACGAGCTTTGCCGGTCACCAAATAGTCGCCGCTTCCGGGGATTTCTTCGATTGTTGTCCTGGCACCCACAATATTGAGGCTGAATTGCACGTGGTGTACCACAGATGATTTCGAACGCACAGTGACGCGAACACCTTCCGTGGCAAATTCCTGCTGTGCAGCGCTCCATATTTCCGCGATCGATTCCGTTGGGTCGCGCGTGAATGTTTCGTTAGTGCGTGCGATGGATTTGATGCGATCGACCCGGTATGTGCGAACTTCTTTGTGTGGAACTTTGCGCGCGATTAAATACCATGTGGTGTTGGCAAGTACCAGCCCTAATGGCTGGCATGTACGCACAGAGGAACGTTGCCCTAGTGCTTGGTAATCGACGGTGATGACATAATTGGCGGCAACGGCGAGGAATAGTTCCCGTAAGACGGGTGGGGTAGTGAGGGGTTCTTTCCAGCCGTGCGGCACTACAAGTAGGCGGTCTTGCAGCAGGCTCACTTTGCGGCTTTGTTTGGGGCTGAGTCGCCCATCCATTTTGCGGCGTGCGCTTTGGAGTTGCCGCGCGAGCCCAAGTTCGGCCGCCATATGTGTGCCGCCAGGAAGCATAAACGCCACAAGTTCGCTGTCGGTGAGTTGTTCGGTGGGAGGCAGCCAGCCTGGCATGATTGACACCCCACCGTGGGGCCCGGGTTCGGTGCATATTGGCACTCCGCGGGATTGGAGTTCCCGTAAATCACGCAAAATGGTTCTGCGCGAGACTTTGAGTTTTTCGGCGAGTATCGACGCCGTGACCTGGTTGTTTGCTCGCAGCATTCGGGTGATTTCAGCTAGGCGTTGTTCTTTCACATTGATAGTTCCTCATACATTGGTGACAGGGTTTGTCACCAATCGCAGATATTCTCACAACTGTTCACAATAGGACATTCTTTTGAAGGAGATGTGATGCACGACTACAGGGATGAACTTTTTCAGGCGCAGCAGTGGATTGCTGAGTTGCTCCGCGAAACGCAGCCAGGGGATTACGATAAACCGACTCCTTGTGTTGATTTCACGGTGCGGGATCTTGTGACTCACTTGTTTTTCGTTGGTGAAGTAATGGAGGCGTTGCCAATTACTGGGGAGAATCCGTTCGCGGATGCCTTTGAGCATCCTGAGAAGTTTCCGTTGCTGCATCAAGAGTTGGCACAGAAGTATCTTGTTAGGAAAACGGCTGAGGATCAATCTGTGGCGTGGTTGAGGCTTGCGGATTCTTCTCGGCAGCATTGGCGTGGGGCTTCTTTCAACAATGAGTTTCGTATGCCGTGGGGTGTGACGTTGACTGGAGCGGAGACTGTTGGTTTGTATGTTGTGGAGGTGGTTTGTCATGGTTACGACTTAGCGGCCGGGATCGGTGCCACTGTTGAAGGTCCAACCGCCGCGGCTGAGGCTGCACTTGTGGCCGCTCAGGTGCTGATTCCTGCTGGGGAACGTGGTATGGAACATGGTGTTCCGTTTGAGCCTTCAACTGAGGCATCTGCTGGCTCTGGTCCGACTGTTCAGTTGGCGGCGTTTCTTGGTAGGAAAACCACTGATTTTCAGTATTCATAGTGTTTTGGGCATGGGTGTTGGCCCCTGGAACCTGGGGTTTCGGGGGCTGGTTATGCCTGTGGCGGTGGTGGTTCGGGTGGTTGGTCTGGGGGCGTGCGATGCTGGTTGCGCTGCTCATGGATTCGGGCGTTGTGTTGGTCGAAGGTACTGCCGA
>JAUMZC010000107.1 GCA_030528295.1 Corynebacterium sp. | reverse complement strand
TCCGGCGTCGCTTTGTACACCAATTGTGCACTACATGGTGTAAAAAGCGACACTGCATATACATGTATAAGCATCTCCAGGGTGCCGCACTTCCTGCCGTCCCTTTTCACCGCCGCACCCCGCACCCAACTGCAGTGTTCCACCCCACCGGCATGCGCGGCGTCGACAAGCAGCAACCGTGGACTCGGAAATACTCGACCGAGGAAGCGCCTCACCTGAGCGATAACTCAGGACGTACCCCAAACTGCTCGTCGAGCCCAGTACCTAACCCCACACAGGCCTGTGCCGCCGTCGGAGACATTCGGCAAGAGCTCCCCACCGCCATAACACGACAACGGCTGAATAGCCCTCACCCATCCGAAACCCAGCTGGCGGCATCACTTATCCCGCCCCCAGCCAAACTAGCTGCACGCAACTCAAGTCGCTGGCTGCAGAACTCCGGTGTTCAACAAGACACTTACCGTAATCGATATTTTCGACGCCGTGCAGCGCGGCGGTCATCTTCATCGGTCACGGTGGTCCGAACATAATGTCGAGACATAGGTTCGGGGGTGTCCGTGACAGTAACTGCGACAGGATGTTCGCGCGCGGTGCCGTCGACATTAATCACCTGGAGATCAAACATAGAGGCGATAAAGTCGGCAACCCACTGGAGGAGCTCGACGTCGCGTAGCTGCGGGTCAGTAATGTTGCGTTCAGCCTTCGGGAAGGGCACCTGAATTGCCTGCGCTGCTGGCCGATACGTCGCGCCGGAGAACATACGTTTGAGACGAACTTGCTTGGAATCTGGCAATTCAACCGGGTGGAATTTGATGCGATTACCTTGGATTCCCACATCGGTGAGCTTCGCCGCACGCATCAAATGTCGCACCCGAGCGGCCGCCAACATACGTTCGACCTCAACCGGAATCGGACCATAGCGATCGATCATTTCTTCGATTACTTGACGGAGTTGTGCCTCCTCGGTAGATGCCGCAATCTTGCGATAAATCTCCAAGCGTAAACGTTCGGAATTAATGTACTGTTCCGGAATGTGCGCGTCCACCGGAAGATCAACGCGGATTTCTTTCGGCTCCTTATCGGTGGCGTCAATAACTTTGCCGTCCGCCAATGCGCGGAATGCCTCGACCGCTTCACCAACAAGTCGAACATAGAGATCAAATCCAACGCCAGCGATGTGCCCGGACTGTTCAGCACCCAACACATTGCCAGCGCCGCGCATTTCCAGGTCCTTCATGGCGACTGCCATACCCGCACCAAGATCGTTGTTTTGTGCGATTGTCGCTAGGCGATCATAAGAAGTTTCGGTCAGATTTTCGCCTTTGGGATACAGGAAATACGCGTAACCTCGTTCCCGCGACCGGCCCACACGTCCGCGCAATTGGTGCAATTGAGAAAGGCCCATATGGTGGGCATTCTCTACAATAAGAGTATTTGCGTTGGCAATATCGAGGCCAGTTTCCACGATTGTGGTACACACCAGCACGTCGTATTCGCGGTCCCAAAACCCCTGAACCGTCTGTTCGAGGAGATCTTCACTCATTTGTCCATGTGCAACAACAATTCGAGCCTCGGGCACAAGTTCACGCAATTGGCTGGCACGCCGTTCAATCGTCGCTACCTTGTTGTGAACATAGAACACCTGTCCGTCGCGCAAAAGTTCTCGGCGTATCGACGCCGCGATCTGTTTGTCTTCCTGCGCCCCCACGTAAGTTAGAACAGGATGTCGATCTTCTGGTGGAGTGAGGATAGTGGACATCTCGCGGATGCCAGCCATTGACATCTCCAACGTTCTCGGAATTGGCGTCGCCGACATCGTGAGAACATCAACATGTGTTCGAAGTGCTTTAATGTGCTCTTTGTGCTCAACGCCGAATCTTTGTTCTTCGTCAACAACAACTAATCCCAAGTTTTTCCATTGAACTCCAGTTTGAATCAATCGATGCGTGCCGATCACAATATCGACGGAACCATCCGCTAGCCCCGCCAAAATCTCTTTCGCATCTTTGTTTGGCGTGAAGCGCGATAGCCCTCGGATTGTTACCGCAAAACCATCCATACGCTGCCCAAACGTGGATAAATGCTGCTGCGCCAAAAGCGTTGTAGGCACAAGTACGGCAACCTGTTTGCCATCTTGAACCGCTTTAAATGCTGCTCGAACAGCAACCTCGGTTTTGCCGTAGCCGACATCGCCAACGATCACACGATCCATCGGTACGGCACGTTCCATGTCAGCTTTCACCGCTTCGATTGCAGCCATTTGGTCTTCAGTTTCCACATAGGGGAAATTGTCTTCCATTTCACGCTGCCACGGATTATCAATCGAAAATGCGTGCCCCGGCGCTGACTGCCGCTTTGCATACAATTCGATCAGCTCGCCAGCAATCTCCCGAACAGCCGTTCGCGCTTTACGCTTTGCATTTTTCCAATCCGCACCACCCATTTTGCTGAGCGCGGGCTTTTCGCCACCCACATACCGCGACAGCAAATCAAGACTTTCCATTGGAACATATAGTTGGTCCCCTGGCTGTCCGCGTTTCGACGCCGCGTACTCCAGCACAACATATTCTCTACGGGAAGTGCCATCACCGGTAGTAATGGTCCGTTCCATCATCTTAATGAATCGACCGATTCCATGGGTTTCATGAACAACCAGGTCACCGGGGGTGAGTGCGAGCGGGTCGACCTTGTGACGCCGGCGGGCGGGGCGTCGTTTAGCACCCGCAATATCACCAACACGATTACCCGTGAGATCCGTTTCGGTGATGACCACCAGCGGCATCGACGCAGCATCGCGATGTTTCCGCACCCTTGGGAAAATCAAACCTGCGTGCGACATAGCTTGGTAAAGCGTCACCTCACCGGGGGTCGGTTCCCATCCCGGAGTGGCAACCTTTGTTGGAATCCCTTGCTCCGCAAACCTCTCCACCATACGTTTGATTGCGCCAGCAGCAGGTGCGATGAACGCGGCACGCCCACCATCACGGGTGTGTCGCAAAAGCATTTGCATCATTTCATCGATTTTCGGCAGATCACCGCGCGGCGTTGGGCCTGTTGCAAAATCGAGCGGCAAGGTCTCCGCTTCGTCAGCACTAAACATGCCTTCGGGGGCAAACGTCCACCAAGGATGCTGGGATTTCTCGGCGGAGATGCGCAAAGATTCGAACGAACGATAGCTACTCGAAGATAGGTCCAATCCTTCAACTGCCAATGGTCCACTCGCCCCCATCGCCGCAGCTTCCCATCCGGCGGCTAGAAACTCCGCATCGGTCACCTCCAGATCTGCAATCCTTGTTCGAATCTTCTCCGGATCCATCAATAGAATGTGCGTTTGCTCCGGGAAAAGATCCGACACGGCAACCATCGGTGACTCAGTAAGCACGGGAATCAGCGCTTCCATGCCGTCAGCAGGAGTGCCTTCTGAAAGTTTCGAAAGTAATTCCACTAACGCTGGATTACCCGGATGCGTCACCGCTAGCTCCGCGGCGCGGCTGCGAACAGACTCATCAATAAGCAGTTCGCGGCACGGAAAGATTTCAATTTCAGGAATCTCGATTTCGGCAACAGTTCGCTGGTCAGCAACTGAAAATGGGCGAATTTCGGTTACTTCATCGCCCCAAAATTCCATGCGAACCGGAAGCTCGCCAGTTGTTGGGAATACATCAATAATTCCCCCTCGAGTGGCAAACTCACCGCGCTTGGCGACCATATCCACATGGCCATACCCATTGAACACCAGTTCGCGAATTACCTCATCGAACTCGTATTCATTTCCTTGTACGATACGCAGCGGCGCATGCTGCTGTGAAAGCACTGGTTGACAAAACGCACGCGCCGCCATTACCACTACCCGCAGTTTGGGCAGATCTGCCAGCACTTTTGCGCGGCGCCCCACAGTATCTACGCCGGGGCTCATACGTTCGTGAGGCAGTGTTTCCCAGGAAGGAAACCACGCCACCTTATCCCCGAGCATTGCCGTTAATTCCGCGGTCAGGTCTTCCGCTTCACGTCCGGTAGCAGTAACAACCAGCACCGGCGCGTGGTGGGCCAACGTAGCCACCGCCCAGGGACGGACTTGGTGGACTCCTGAAAGATGCAACGTAGGTTCGCCGAGATGGCTCACCATCCCTTTGAACTTCGAGTCTGTTGCTGCGACTTTCAGCAACCCCGCAAGCATCGGGGCAGTCTGCTCCACTGCCACTTATTTCTCCTCTGAAACGGGAAGGTTTTCAATACTTGGATTAGCTTTCATCCCAGCCAAACCATTCCAACTTAAATTCACAATGTGTGCAGCCACCTCTTCTTTCGAAGGTGTACGAACATCCAGCCACCATTGCGCGGTCATTGACACCATACCAACCAGGGCCTGCGCATACAGCGTCGCGAACGCGGCGTCGAGACCCGAACGAACAAATGCTTGCCCGAGGATATGGGAAACCTGGGTAACAGCATCGTTGAGCATCGTCGAATAGCTTTGTTCACCGCCGGGGGTGACATCGCGCACCAGAATCTGGAAACCGTCCGTATGTTCTTCCACGTAGCTGAGTAACGCCAACACAGCACGCTCAATGCGCTGCTTCGAACGGCCATGCGCCAATGACTCGGTAATCAGCCCCTCCAACCGAACCATTTCGCGATCCACCACCACAGCGTACAGACCCTCTTTACCCCCGAAATGTTCATACACAACCGGCTTGCTCACCCCGGCACGCGCAGCGATTTCTTCCACGCTCGCACCCTCAAACCCACGTTCCGCAAATACCGAACGGCCAATCGTAATTAGCTGCTCGCGGCGCTGTTTACCCGTCATGCGCTGTCTACCCATGCGTACCAGAGTAGAGCACGCCAAAAATATCCACACCCACAGGTCAACACCCCAATATGCAAACTCGCAACAATCAGGGTATAGTTATCACCCGAACGCTTGCGGGGCTGGAAAACAACCAGTACATCACAATCGTTCAATGCCCCATGGTGTAATTGGCAACACTCTGGTTTTTGGTACCAGCTTTCTAGGTTCGAGTCCTGGTGGGGCAGCATCAATGAAGAATCAAAAACCGCCAACCTGCCAAGACTACAGCAGGTCGGCGGTTTTTTAGGCTTACCTCCTAGCGGACCTTCCAGAGACGGCCGCCGCAGGCACCTCAGCGGATGTCTCCTTCGGCGTCTCCGCTGGCGCTGTTCCAGGTGCCCCGGCTGGCGCACCGCCCTTGGCCTTTAATTCCGCTTCGATTTTGTCCAATCGAGCTGGAATTTCGGCTACCGCCTGCGCCATTTCAAGTAATAGTTTCTCGTTACGATCAAGCCGAGCTGGGACTTCCGCCACTACTTTGGCCATTTCCGGGATGAGTTTCAGTTTGCTGACCACATAGTCAACAAATGTACGGCCTTCAGTTTGCACCCAACCAGTGAATTTTGGTTTACCATCTGACCATTCGGGGCCAACAAATTGATCCAGCAGCCATCGGGTCATACGTTCCATGCGGGTTTTCTCCTCACCTTCAGAGCCTTGCGATCCCTGCGATCCTTCAGAATGTTCAGAATTACTTGGTGTGCCATAGAAAAGCGCTTGTAATTGTTCCCTGGTGCCGCGGAAGGCGTTGATATCAACACCAGAATTCCCGCCGCGCCAGCTCCCAAACCGCGCTTCAGAGCTGAATTGCCACAGCGCTGGCTTCTGACTTCCGAGTGGATAATTCCACTGCCGGTGATTGTTTCCTGGATAAATATTTTTTGGCGGTCCAGGGGTATTTTTCCCATACGCAGCCACCCAAAACGCACCGAATTCATGACTATCAGGTTCATGCGGCGCGATCTTGTGCTCCCAATATGGAACATATGAGTAACAACCGATAACCCTCACCCCCGCCTCTTCAAACCTCCGTTTGCATTCTCGGATATGGTCCACATGGATACCAGCAGGCGTTTCCACATCAATCCACATCGGCCGTTGCTGATTTCCCATCACTTCAAGCGACGCCTGCACTTGGGCCGCGATACTCCGACCTTCACTAGGATTCCGCAAATAATGGTATGCCGCCGTGATCAGGCCAGCCCCCTCGGCGTCTCGTAAATGTGATTGATACCGCTGATCACGGTGGGTGCCATCAGTGGTGCGGATAATAGCAAAGTCCAAGCCCGCCTCTTTAGCCGCAAGTGTAAGGCTCATTCCGGCCTGGTGTTCGGATACATCGACGCCAAAGATTGTCATTGAATCTCCTTCTGGTGCTGAGTTTTCACCTGGGTGCGGACATCCCGCAAGCCAGCGAGCTGGGTCTATACGCCTGCCACCGTAGCCACGCTCCCACACAGTCAGATGCAGATGCGGACCAGTGGATGTGCCATTGCTCCCCACATAACCGATGTGCTGACCCGCCTCTACTTTCGAACCGACTTTGAGTCCAGTGGCATAGGCATTCCACATGTGGCCGTATTCAGTACAACCACCACCCTCACTTGCCGGATGGTCGATCACAATCCACTGTCCGTACCCTTGTGCGGGACCGATATACAGCACTGTGCCACCGGCGCACGCATAGAAAGGGGTGCCATCAGGTGCGGCGAAGTCGAGTCCGTAATGGAATCCGCCCCATCGCGGACCCCATCCGGAGGATATCGTGTAGGTGTCTTTTTTCATCGGATATAGTCTGGGCACTTTCCATCCCTTCCACGTACCCGCTCGTACTGGCTAGCACATGCGTATCGACGGCGTGTTAGGCAACCAAACCTGTATGCGCACTCTTAGGTGCCACACAACGATGATGATTTGTTTCCCAAACAAGCGCTGGTTTTGCACATTGTGAACTCGGAGGTTTCAGACGACGCCGTCTAGATACTCCACATCTTTTGTGTGTTGTTGTGTTTAGGTTTCGGCGCCGCCAATACAATGATTGCATCTAGAAATATGAGCACCATAGTCTAGGGATAGTGTTTCCATATCAATCGAAGTGAAATTTTTAAATTCGCGTTCGACTAGCACTTACACACAATGAACCCTTTTGTTATCACATGTGCTATAAACTATTCGAACACGTTACATCATTGAGACTCATGCGTCATCCCCAACATCCTGCAAACGGGCTGAATTCCCACGTTTCTTTTGGGACAATCGGAGAATCCAGCAGCAATAACACCCGTAGAAAACATTTGCCTGCACATTAGGAATCATTTGCCCTCTTCACAGGCTATGACAGGAATGCGCTGGGCCACCGCCTCCACCAATATGCGTTCAGCGATCAGATCTACCGCGAACTGGAAACATGAATATTGCCTGTTCCACTTCTGCAATGAGAGTTTGAAACTCCTCTTCGGATAGTGAAAAAACAAGTTCATATCCAACATCTTCATACCCAGGTGCAGCGAGTTCCCACTGGAACCTCACCAGAACGTCACATCCACCCAAATATTCGAATTCAATGCAAGGCTCAAGAAACGTACACTCCGAAACCGTACACTGACCCCGTTGAATATCACCCAACCAGGAGGCAAGGTCTACAAGTTCAAACGTGCACAACGCGGGGTCCACTGTTTTCCACGAAGTGCCATCTGCACTATCCACCTGCACGCCAACTTCTAACCAATTGGCATCACAAAAACTGTCAGCAGATTGGAATTGATATCCAACGATCTCCAACACTGCTCTCGATTCTGAGCTAGAGAAAACAATACGTGCCGCCATAACATCCAATCCTGAAGGCCCCTCGCAGCCCCTCAACAACTTCACTAACTTCGCTATACCGTTCGAATTTGCGACGATAATCTCATCGCCCTTCAACGAACAATAATCAATTCTCTGTTCTATTTCTTACGGGGTAACGGAAGCACAAAAGACGACTCCATACGATTGCCCACAGCGCCCGGACACAATGTCACGCGAATTCACCCAACGAGGCCAGTTCCACCGCCGGGGGTTCTACACAAATGGACTCCCCAACCAAATACCCGAAAAACAAGGCAGGCACAGGTATAAAACGCGCCGAATCTCGTCCATCACATACATTGCTGTTGCTTGTCGACGTCGCGCATGCCGGTGGGGGCGGGGCGAGGCGGCGGGGAGCAGGCTCGGCGCTGGTGATACTTCCATATTTGGCGTGGCTTAAAGTGCACTAGTTGCGCTAAAACGCCAGGCAAC
>JAUMZC010000003.1:11418-53870 GCA_030528295.1 Corynebacterium sp. | reverse complement strand
GCGAGTGGTCCTTCGGGGAGGGTGGTGCCGAGGTTGCGGTGTTCTTCTCCGATGCTGGGGTCGGTATCGAACCAGGTGACGGCGCCGTCTGGGGTGATGGTGGCGCGGAGTTTCCGGTCGGTTTTCATGTTGTGGTGGTGCCGGCATAAGCATTGCAGGTTGGCCAGGCAGGTCCAGCCGCCGGCGTTGTGGTTGATGACGTGGTCGATGTCGCAGCGGTGGGCGGGGACGGTGCAGCCGGGGTAGCGGCAGTGCCCGTCGCGGAGTTCTACGCCGGCTTGCAGGATGGGGCCGGGGTCGTGGCTGGCCCGGCAGATGACGGCAAGTTCAAACACGGTACGGTATTGGATGTTCAGCCGGGTCAGGCGTTGCATGCTTTGCTTGGTGACACCACCGGTGCGGACAAGTTCATCAACACGGATGTCGGCATTGGCAACGGGGGCGCCAAGCCCAAAGACAGTGACAGTGGTGTGTTCCGCATCCCCGGTGAGCAGCTGGATAAAGGCTTCAACTTCGGTGATCTTGTGTGCATTGGCGCGGGCTTGGACGTGACGTTCGATCATGGCGGCGGCTGCGGCGTCCATATCTGCCGAGACTGTCCAGCAGTGTTTTTCTGGGCTTGGCCCGCACCAAAACGCAGGTTTGGCCAGGCGTTGGCCAATGATCCGGAATTCCCGTAATTCCAATTCTAAAAGTTTCCGCAGCCCGTCTGGGGTGGGCAGGTGCTGGCCGCGGCGTTTCGGGGTGAATTTCCGCACCAACACCGAATCGAGGTGTGCGACCAGGTTCGCTTCCGGAATGGCCGGGAGATCCTGGAGCACATCCTCCATCGCACAGGCCAGGGGCACACTGATAAGTCCTTGCTCAAACGCAACGGTTGCAAGCTTCGGAAAATACGACACCAGCCGGTAGACAAACCCCAACATCCGGCGGATAGTTCGCCGGGAGGCCACCAGCCCGTCAGCCTGCAATTGGGCGGCGAGTTTACCAACATCTGCGCGGGCGAAATCCACGGACTGCACGTGGTAGCGGTAGAATTCGCAGTCGTCACGATTCAGCAGTCGGGCGCGCAGGCCAGTGAGATTGCCGTCTGCTTGGACTCGGAAATATGCCACGCCCACTGCTTGTGCACCGCCTTGTGTGTTGCTGACCGAACTGAACCTTACAGCACCTATTCTACTCTGAGGAACACCCCGCAACAAGGATAAAACCGCAGGTCAACGCTCGAAATCAAACTAAGCACGGCGCGCCGTGTAAACTTTGAACAGCGCGAATAGCCCACAACCGACTGTGGGCTTCTTATCTACTGTTCGAACCCTGTCGGGCACCGCGCAACCACACCACCCTCAAACCGCGCACAACAGCACCGGCAACGCTGCGAGCGCAAATATTTGACCAAAGACCATCAAACCAGCAGTTCAGCACCCCAAATCCCAGCAACAATTTGTGCACCAAATACACCAATTCGGGGGTGCTGCACGGCCCAAGCTTCCGGAAAGCAACACCCCAGGCCGCAGGTTGTACCTGAGCCACCTAAAGCGGACCGGCCCGCGCAGTACCCGTCGCATTATTTACGCGGGCCGTAACAATCACGTCCGCATCAGCCACCGTGCATTCTTCGATCTCAGCGCGATTTTCTTGAGCCACTTGGTGTGCCACCGCACATGGCGGCTCACCCACGCTCAGCGCAGTCGCACCTGCCACCGCAGCGAGGTCTGCCGCATTCCGTGCACGGTGAGTATCGGAGACCATTCCTCCTGCAACGGCGGTGATCCAGACCAAACCGATCAGGGCGGCGACCATTCCAGCCGCCGCGATTGTGGCATTTCCGCGATCATTCTGCGGTGTCATGGGCCCGATATTCCACCGGAAACACGGCGTGCGCTTCCATAGGTTTCAGTGGACCGTTCACCGTTGCAGTAGCAGTCACAAAGGTTCCATCCTGCGTGTACGTGACTTCACCACGGGTTGGTTGGAAGTCCACACCAATGGCGTATGAACGGGCCGCAGCCCCTGCAATATCAACTGCCGAAATATAGGCCGCCAATGTTGCCAGTCCTGCAACAGCCAAGGCAGCGACGCTCACCAGCGAACCAATGCCGATTGCTGCCTCGATTGTCGTGGATCCGCGATCGCCGAAACGGTCGCCGAAGGGGTCCTCGAAGATCATGGCGTACTGCTCAGAGCGTTCGCAATAATGTCTTCGATGGCGCTCACCACGGTGTCGCCTTTGACCACGGCGTATAGCACCGCCGCCATGGCCGCCGCGGCAAGTGATCCCATCGCGTATTCGATGGTGGTCATGCCTTCGTCATCGCGGAGTTTCTGACCAAAATATTGCAATGTGTTCATGGAACTATACCTTTCATTATGGAATCAACGTAAGTGCAAGGCTGATAACGGTTGGAGCTAATCCAAGGATGAAAAACGCTGGCAGGAAGCACACTGTGAGTGGCATTGCGATCACAACACCAGCGCGCTCCGCCGTCGCCGTGGCTTGGTCGCTCACTTGTGCGCGGATGTTTTCCGCAACCCGGCTGCAACCAGTTGTCATGGCTGCCCCCGAGCGCTCGGAAATCTTTGCTAATGTCGCCAGTTCCGACAGCCCAGCGATGTGTTCAGCTGGCGCCCACGCCCGCGCCGCCGGAACACCGATCGCAAGTAATGACGCCACCGTCCGCCACGTTTCATCGTCGGCTATTCGCGCCACCGCTTGCGCCGCATGAGCGGAACTTAATCCGGCTTGAATACACGCTGCGAACAAGTCCACGTCTGCGGCCGTTTCGATGGTGATATCCCGGGGCGGGGCGCGGCGTCGTACTGCTCGTTTGGGCGGCATGACACGCCAACTTGAACTGGGTGCGTACACAAATAGCGCGGCAGCCACAAGCACTAAAGCGAGGATGTTCATGCTGCTGCCTTTTCTATAATCGTGCGTGACCAGAGGAAACCTCCGCAGGTGAGACCCACGCCCGCGATAAGCAGTACGCCGCCGAGCGTTGTGGTGAACAGGTATCCGATTGGATCCGCACCCATCGCACTGCCCAGCAGCAGGCCCGCCACTGGTAGTACGGCAAGTACTACGGCCGTCGCTTGTGGACCCTGCAACGCCGCGCTTGTTGCCGCCCGATGCCGCAACCGCAGATCAATTCGACGTTGCGTTTGTTCAAGCAGGTCAACTAACGGAATTCCGTGCTGCTCGGCGACGCTCCACACAAGGCCGATGGTGCCCAGGTCGGGGCAGCGTTGCTGGGCGTCGATAAACACTCCCGCCGCGGGCGCACCTTGCCGTGCTCGGTGTGCCGCGATGGTCGCGGTATGCAGGAGTTGCGACGGCGTGTCCGCACGCTGTTGGAGCGTCTCCGCGGCGGTGTGCAGCGCCTGGGGCATGGCCGAACCTGCCCGCAGATCACCCAGGAGCAGTCCAATATAGCTGCTGGTCGCTGTGGCTATCTTCGTATTTCGCTTGTGTGTGCGATGCTGCCGCAGCACAAACATAAGCGTGGCACCGACCATGGCTGCAGCAATCGTCGCAGCTGGGGCGAGCACCACGATCGGCGACACCAGCACCGCGCCAAGCACTACAATCCATCGCCGTTGCACCTCGGCGTGGTCTCCAAAACGCACTGTTGACGGCGGGGATCCGCCCACGAGTATCGACGCCGCGCACACGCACAACACCACATTCATGGCAGGCTCTCCACGTATTCATGAAACCCTGGTTGGGGCCCTAGGTTGGCATCCCAAATCGGGTACACACGAACCGGTTTCCCAGCCAGAACGCCTATTTGATGTAATTGCCTGCCATTGGTGGTCCGCCGCATGGACACCACAATTCGCACGGCTGCACTCAGTTGGGAATGAAGTGCCGTTCGGTCGAGCCCTCCGAGCGCCGCGAGGGCTTCCATGCGGGCCGGTATTTCGCGCAGGTTATTGGCGTGCACTGTTCCCGCGCCGCCATCGTGACCGGTATTCAGCGCAGCCAAGAGGTCCACTACTTCCCCACCCCGGATCTCCCCGACCACGATCCGATCTGGGCGCATCCTCAATGCTTGTCGCAGCAGGTCAGTCATGGTGATTTCGCCGTGACCCTCAACGTTCCGAGCACGGGAAACAAGGCTCACCACATGTGGATGCGGTGGATGCAATTCAGCGGTGTCCTCGATGCAGATAATGCGTTCATCGTGCGGTACTTCGGCCAGCATTGCACCGAGGAGCGTCGTCTTACCAGACCCCGTCCCGCCTACGACCAGGAAGGATTGCCGTGCGTGGACAATTCGGGTGAGGAGCGTAGCGCTTTCCTCACTCATAGTTCCACGTTTAACCAAACCATCAAGGGTGGTCACTGCCTGTCGCAATACCCGCAAAGACAGGCAGGTCCCGCCTTCGGCTGGTGGACTCAGCAGCGCATGCACACGAATGCTGCTACCGTCGGCGCGCTGTAACCTGCCGTCCGCAAATGGCTGCGCATCGTCGAGCCTTCGCCCACATGCAACGGCGAGCCTTGTGGCAAGCTGACGCACTTCAGCATCATTTTCAAAACTGACGGACGCGCGTTCGAGGCCGTCGCCACGATCGAACCAAACCTCGTCATGCCCATTCACCAATACGTCTGTAACCCCAGGTGTTGACAGCACTTGTTCGAGAATTCCTGCGCCGTTGGAATCGTTCCGGATCCTGCGTAAAATGCCGAGCACCTCGGCGTCGCTAATCACTCCAGCTTCTTCCCGGATATATCGCGCGATTCCGCTGGGATCAACAGGTTGCTCAGCTTCGGCGAGTTTTCGTTGCACTCGCTCGATGAGTTCGGTTGTGTTCATCGCAGCGCCTCCAATACCGCATGTGCAGCGCTCTTGAGTGGTCGCGGTATGCGCATCGGAAGCCCCTGCATATCTAAGGTTTTGGCAAGCCTTCCCACAGTGGTGAGCTCAGCAAGCACATTGACCCCGCTGATGCGCTCCACATCTCCAGGTTCTAGTCCTGACCATTGGATATGTCGCACGATCGCCGCAATATCCACATGCTGCGCCTTCATTCTGGCCGCGCATGCTGCCGCGGCGGCGGTTGGCCGAACCTGCGCCGGAACAACGAGGACCACCAAATCCATTAGCGGTGCTAGATCCATCACGCTTGCCGGACTGCAATCCACAACGATCAAATCCGCCACCCCACGCAGGCTCGTGATTGCTCCTGTGAATTGTTCAGCTGCTTCTGTCCCAATGGATGCCACTGAGGAGCGAGCTGCTGATAACACCCGAATACCGTCTGGGGTTTGCGGTAGTGCTTCCAAAAGATTTCCCGCGATGTCATCCGAACTTAGGGTGATATCGCCCCACCTGGCACCCGGCTCGTCTTCCAATCCGAACACCAAATCCAGTCCGCCTGATTGGGGATCCGCGTCGATGACCACTGTGTTTACATATTCGGCGGCGATTCGAGCAACGGCGGCGGCCAAGACGCTGGCGCCCGCTCCGCCGGAAGCCGGCACAAACCCAACCACGGTTCCACAATCCACGGGAGCGTCTTGGCGGCCCAGCATCCGCAGTAGCTCCGGGGCCTGCGCGGGTATCACGAGGGCCTGCTCGGCATGGCAATCCACAGCGACTTTCCAGTCTGGTGGCCCTGGTTCTGGGCACACCAAGAAGATGCGGGTTCGAGTATTGCGTGGAATGGCGGGCGCGATCTTAGAACACACCAGGACCGCTGCGCAGCGGTCGACGTTGCGGGCAATCTCCCGCGGATCGCTGTAATCCATGACGGGACGTCCGGTTGCTGCGGCGATATGCATGACTTCCGGATGCAGCATTGGATCTGCGACGGCTACGAGGATTGGTTGCTGGGTCATGGCTTGAGCTTTTCAGGAAACAGCAAATCTGCTCAACCATCCCCCAGGTGAACCTGTGAATAACCCCGAAGCTAATTGTGAGAAGAATCACAAACTTAGCCCATCCTGTGGATAACGCTGCCCACCAAGCAAACCATATACGATGCCGGGAGTTGCGAAATTGGAGATACCCCACCCGAATACACGAAAGTACTTGAGACATAAGGGAAGGCCCGCGCCTCGGGGGGGGTGAGCGCGGGCCTCCATCACCCGGCCTCGGGGGGGATGGACCGGGGCAGGCCGCTCAGTATGTCGGGGCCTTGCACCACTAGTATGACAGAACTTTTTGACTTTGACAACCCCCGTCAAGTATTACACCCTATACATGGGTTTACCTGCGTTTTCTTTGCTATACAATTGCCCCCATGGCAGCTCGCGCAACCCGTCCCGCAGCGTTTTTTGACCTCGATAAAACGATCATCGCACGCTCGTCAACGTTCGCATTTGGTCGTGAGTTTCTCAACAATGGGCTCATCACTCCGGTGACCGCAATGCAGCTGTCGTTCGCCCAGACGCTGTACCGGATTGCGGGATACTCCAGCGAGCAAATGGACTCCACCCGCGACCAGCTTCTCACCATGGTCACTGACTGGGAAGTGCAGACTGTGCGGAGGATCGCGGAACAAACCCTCCATGAGGTGGTGTCTCCTTCAATCTATGCGGAAGCAAAGGAACTTATCGCGCACCACCAGGCGCTGCACCATGATGTGGTGATTGTGTCCGCGTCCGGCCGGGATCTTGTGGAACCAATCGCCCGTGAACTGGGAATTCATAAGGTTGCTGCCACGGAACTTGAGGTTCACGACGGCCGCTACACCGGCGACGTGCTGTTTTATTGCAAAGGGGAAAATAAGGCAACGGCCATTCGTAGGCTTGCGGAGACCTACGGGTACGACCTGGCGCGCAGCACGGCGTATTCAGATTCCGTCACCGACTTGCCAATGCTGGAATTAGTGGGCACTGCTGTGGCCGTCAACCCGGACCGCGCGTTACGACGCATCGCCGCCGAACGCGGGTGGGAAGTGCGGGTGTTCCGCAACCCAGTGCCGCTGTTTCACAAACCTCGGCGTTATCAAGTGGCAACACCAGTGCTGGCCCTCCTGGCAGTGGGGCTGGCTACCTGGGCGTTACGACGCCGCGCGGGCAATCCCTTCAGCTTCCGCTGCGCCCGCCAACCAACCACGCAGCTGCATCTCTAGCAGCGGGCGGGGGTTTTGCTGATACTCCGCCAACGCCGCCAAATATTGGTCTTTCTTCCGAAACCAGTACGGCTCCGGCACGCACAAACCTTTAGCGTCCCAGTCCAACATGCACGCTAAGCGTGTCGACGCCCACCCTACCGCACCACTGCGCTGCCCAAACGGTGCTCTGGCAACCAGCTCCCCATGCACAATGCCTGGGAGAAGACCAGGGTGAGCTTTTCCACTTGCAATGACCTCCGCGAGCGTCGATAAGCGTGACGGATGGTCTGGCACCCCCGAACCACCTGCAAGAACATCAAGCCGTGCCAATACTTGCAACGGTGCGCGCTGAAACGTACGCAGTGTAGACTGAACAACATTCGGGGCCAACAATGAATACACGTCAATAACCCGCTCCTCCCCCAAGCCCCACATCCGCGCAGCAACCCGGGCACCCCGCAACGCCGACTCAGAACCAGTAACCTCAGCCCTCCGCAAATTCACCGGACGACGGTGCACAGCCGCAACCGCCTGCTGCACCTCAGCAAGCAACTCCAACATCACAGCGTCCACATTCACACCTTCCCCAACATGCACAAAACGCTTAAACATGGCACGATAAGACGTGACTGGTATACAAATTCCTGGAGGATAACGAACAGTGAGCAACAACCCCGGCCTATTCACCGACGGCAACGATCACTTTAGCCCACGTGTGAACGAGATTCCGCTCTCAGACGCCGACTCCCGCTCGGGATCCCTCGGCACCCTAGTCAGCGACGCAACCGCACAAATGTCCAATCTCTTCCGTGCGGAATTAGAATTAGCCAAAGCCGAAATTACCCAAGAAGCCAAGAAGGGCGCCATCGGTGGCGGACTGTTCGGCGTCGCCGGGACCGTCGCCCTTTATAGCTCATTCTTCTTTTTCTTCTTCGTAGCAGAGCTATTGGACCTCTGGCTTTACCGCTGGGCCGCGTTCCTTATCGTCTTCCTCTTTATGCTGGTCATAGCTGCCGTGCTCGCCTTGATTGGCTTTAAAAAGATCAAGAAAGTCGGTCCGCCGAAAAAGACTATCGAGTCCGTAAACGAACTCAAAGGACTGGTGAGCGGCGACACCCAAAAGAAACTCGAGTCCCGCACTGGCGGCATGTACAGCTAACCCGCCCTTGACTTATTAACGAGGTGGTGAGTTGCCGTGCCACCCCTAACCGACCTTGCAGTACCCGGCCCCTACGAACACACATTCGTTCACACTAGGGGCCTACGCTTACATGCCGCCATCTGCGGCGACCCCAACGCCCCGCTGGCCCTCCTCCTCCACAGCTCCGCCAGCGGATGGTTCGAATACCAGCACATCCTCCCCCTCCTCGCCGACGCCGGATACCGAGCATGCGCCCTCTCATTCCGCGGCTACGGACTCTCCGACCGGCCCCCAACAGGGTATGAAATACGCCATGCCGTTGGCGACTCCTCTGGAACCATCCGCGCCCTCGGCCACAGCGACGCCATAATCATTGGCAACGGCACCGGCGGAAGCATCGCCTGGGCACTCGCCGCCGCCCAACCCAAACGCGTCCGCACCCTCATCACCCTCAACGCCATCCACCCCACCGACCTCCGGCGCGCAATCGCCGCACGCCCCTGGCTTTACACCGGCGAACTTCTACGATGGCCAACCGAACAACTCGTTCGACAGCCGCTACAACCACTTACATTCACTCGCCGAGACAGCGACTCTGACCAGCGTGTTTCCAACTACATGGAGCTTTATCGACTCGCTGGCAGCCACGAAAAAGCCAACTCCATCATCCTGAAAAACACAAAGCTCACCTACCGGTGGGTGCCCGCCAGCTGGTTCTCCGCCAAAGCACACTGCCCCGTGCTCATCCTCCACAACAACCAGCAACGCTGGAAGCATCTCCTCCGACGCGCCGCCACACGCACCACAAGCCAAGTCAGCGCACTTTCCATCCCCGACAGCTTCGCCCCTGGAACTCTATTACCGCAGGTCGAGCACCCCACTGAATTCACCGACGTTATCGTGCGTTACTTGCGCTCGTTGTAGGGGGTTGGGGTTGGTTGGGTTGGGGCTGATGTGACCCCTGAGGCCTGAGGGGCCCAAAAATCCATGCTCGCAGCGCACTCAAGGAGTCCCGCCATGCGAGGTGGAGATACAATCATAAATAATGTCGCTTTTTACACCAAGTTGTGTCCAATTGGTGTATTTGGCGACAAAACTTTGGCACCAGAAGGGGTTCGGTGTCGCTTTTTACACCAATTGGGCACAAGATGGTGTTTTCGGCGACAAAACCCAAGTAACCAATTGTACGCAATTCAATGCTTCTCGACGGCGCGCACATCAGCAGCGCTGAGAGTGCAGGCAGAGGCGGGCGCGGCGTCGAAAAGCTAGGGTCGTGAGCGCTGGGCCGTGATGGATCCATAAACAATGTCGCTTTTTACACCAATTGCCCACAACATGGTGTATTTGGCGACAAAACCCAGGTAACCAATTGCACTCAATTCAACGCGGCGGGCTCACCACCGGCAGAGCACAACACCCTGCGGTGGTGAGTTATTTAGCTACGCAAGACTGAGTGTCCACAGGCGAGAGCAGATTCTGGATGGGGCCAATCTTGTTCTGAACCTCGGTGGCGGTGAGCACGTAGCCCGTGTCGGTGTCGTCGATGGCGGCACCGAAGACCACGCCCAGAACATCGCCCTGAAGGTCGACCATCGGGCCACCGGAATTGCCTTGTCGAATACTCCCGCGAACCGTATATGCCTGCCGCTGCGTCATTCCGCTCGCATAAATGTCCGGACCATTGACTGTAATTTCCTCTCGGACACGCGCCGGGGCGGCCTCAAAAGGACCGGATTCCGGGAATCCCATCACGATGCTGTCTTGGCCGGTATCAGCGGGTTTTGCGGACCAGTTCAAAGGTTTCAGGCCGAGATCCGGGCTGTGGAGCACGGCGATATCCTCAGCGGGATCGAAGAACACAACTTCGGCTGTTCGAACACCTATCACGGTGTCCAATCGGACGGTATCGGCGCCTGCAACCACATGGGCGTTCGTGATCACATAGTCGTCAGCTGCAACGAAACCAGAGCCCATGAGCCGCCGGCTGCACTGCGTGGCATCGGACATTACGTGGATCACGCTTGGGCGCAGGCGTTCAACAAGCGCAACGTCTTGGACCTGGATATCCGGCGCCTCAACCTCCACACCATTGGGCTGGTAGAACGGCGAAATAAGCGGCGGCAAACCAGATTCGTTGAGCATCGCCGCGATGCGGGCCGGGAGGCTATCCAGGAATGGGGGCATGAAGCCGTCCACAAAGGATAACGCCTTTGAACTGCGTATTTCGCTGGAGATTCGTTCCGGTGCGCTGGTGGCAAGGGGAGCCGCCATGAGCCAGACCACAACCAGTGTGGCGAACGCTTGGAATACGGACCCTACAGCGGAGTCCACCTGTCGGAAGGATTTCACGACCATGCCGTTACGGAGCGCACTCCCTGCGATGCCGCCCACCATGTTTCCCAAGCCGAGGAAGAAGATCATAATGCCTATGGCCAGGAGGAATCGGAGGGCGGTGTGGTTGGTGTATCCCATCGCGAAGGGGGCGAGGGAGGCGCCGATGATGAGCCCGGCGACCACACCTACCGTGCTGAGTACGGAGGTGAGCGCACCCTGCCGCCACCCGCTCACGAGTGCGAAAATAACGCCAAGGAAGATCGCGAGATCCACAAGCATTTAGGCGATCCTCTCGTTGTTTCGTGACTTGGACAGTGTATCGCGGAGGTTGTGGACGGTATCTTTATCCCAGGGTTCTTCCCAGCCGGCTTGATGTAAGGCGGCTGCCAACAATCCGCCGGTAAAGCCCCAAATTACGTAATCGTTGATGCGGAACGCGGGCCCCGTCCAGCTGCCCCAGCCAACGGTGAATCGGTTTGCGGGATCGATCAGGCTGAGCACCGGAACATCGAACACTTCGTCAGCTTCCTCCGGACGAACAACACCAACAGGTGTTCGGGTGTGCCAGTGGCCAACGATCGGGTGCACTGGGTATCCGGTTGCTCGGATATGCACTTCGTCGAGTTGGGCTAATGGGGTGACGCTGCGGCGATCCAACCCGGTTTCCTCCCAGGCTTCGCGCAGCGCGCAGTCTACGGGGTTGGCATCGGTGACATCCAGGCGGCCACCGGGGAATGCCACCTGCCCGGAATGTGAGCGGAGTGTGGGTGAACGGTGCGTTAGAAGTACGGCGGCGTCGTTCGGCAGGGTGGCGGAAGTTTCGGTGCCTGCGAAGAGTACGAGCACGGCGGCCTGGCGGCTTCGGTCGGTGCCGCGGGCGCGGGCGCGCTCGCTGAGGGATTGGTGGAAGGTGCCGGAGTGTACGGTGTCGACAAGCCGGCGCATCCACACGGGTGCTTTTTCGGGGCGCAGGTCGGTGTTGTGGCCGGGAATGTCTGTCACTGTAGGGCCTCCTCCACTGCATGCTCGAGTTCTTCGCGGCTGGTGAATACTTGCGGTAGTACGGCTGCGGTGGTGCCGTCTTCACGCAGCACGACCGTCACGGGTACTACCCCTGGTAACCCGAGCGTACCCGCGAATATGCCAGTGTCGTCTTGGAAGGATGGCATATCGACGCCCAGATCGTTCAGCATTGCGGCGCCGTTTGCGGCGTTTTTATCAGCGTGAACACCGATTACTCGGTAGTCGGGATAGGCTTTTTGATACTCCTCCAAAATGGGTAGTTCGTCCCTGCATGGTTCGCACCACCACGCCCATACGTTGACCACGGTGACCTTTGCCGCGGCGTCGATACGCTCACCGCCCAGGCACGGCAAATCCACCGGGAAGTCCCCCGCGCAATCTGGGCGCTGCTCAATGCTTATCGACGCCGTGCTCGCCTCAGGTTCGCCTGCGTCGTTTACGGTGCGCAACAACATGGGGACAGCAGCCACGATGCACACCGTGAGAATAATAGCGCCAATGATTGACCACTTAGCGCTTCGATTCATTCGTTACTCCAGCTAGTTCCAATAAGTATTCCCGGTCATCCCCCTTCACTAATTTCGCGGCAGTGTCAGGGTCAGCGGGACCAGCGTAACCGAAACTTGGGCAATCCTTTGAAATAAAACACGCACCACAGGCTGCTTTCCTGCTGTGACAAACCCGACGTCCCAGAAAAATCACGCGATGGGAAAACATCGTCCATTCTTTCCGCTCGATCAGCGCCGCGATATCTTCCTCCACCTTCAGCGGATCCTCATGGGTGGTAAGCCCCAGGCGACGCACAATACGTCCGAAGTGGGTATCCACAGTCAGCCCAGGCACATCGAATGCATTACCCAGCACAACGTTCGCCGTTTTACGCCCTACCCCCGGTAATCGAACTAAATCCTCCAACTTCCGGGGAACAACGCCCTTAAACTCTGATTCCAGCATTTGGCCCATCCCTATGAGATTCTTGGCCTTTGCTCGGTAGAAACCTGTTGGACGTATATATTCCTCAAGTTCTTCCGGATTCGCGAACGCATAATCTGCAGCCGTTTGATAGCGTGCGAAAAGTGCGGGCGTGACTTGATTTACACGCACATCCGTGCATTGAGCACTCAGGACCGTTGCAACCGTAAGTTCCAATGCGTTTGTAAAGTCCAATTCACAATGCGCGTTCGGGAAGCCTATTGCCAGCGCTCGATTGATTCGTCGTGCCCGACGAACCTTTCCGAGCCTGGATTCTTCCTGTGATTTATCACGCTTTGTCATACCCGTAACTGTAATAGGAACCTCAAATAAGACTAGGATTAGCACTATGACAGCAGCTCTCTCACTTCTTGCCCCAGTTTTGTTCGCCGTATTTGCCATCCAAATGGAGCGTTTCGAGTCTTATTGCACCAGGAAACCGCAGGAAATCCCCGTCGAGGTCTAAGGCCTTGAAGACTCGGACGTCAGGATTCTTATCGCTTCCTGACGCCCCGCACGGCGCGACGGAAACAGCACTTGTTCCGCGCCGAAAACCCTTTACATGCACCTACGATAGGTTCGTTATGGACTCAGTTCTGTAACGCTTCCATAACTGAAACCATCAAGCATTGTTCCTGTATACACGGGATCTACCGCCACAAGTGGGCAAACAAAGACCGGCGCCACGAGACTCGTGGAACACAATGAACTTTGTTTAACTCCCTGAGTGACCAATAACATAGTAAAGTGTGATCTAAGTAAAGGACCTCCCTTTTGAAGGAACCAACTGACCGGTGAAGCGCCCATACTCAACCCATCCTGACAAGGTCGCACAACCCGGACAATTCGAGCCGTCACCTAAGTGATCCGTATAAGGAGATAACGAGTGGATGCCGTACAGGAAATCCTGTCCCGCGCTGGAATCTTTCAGGGCGTCGATCCCGTCGCCGTAAGCAACTTAATCCAAGATCTAGAGACGGTGCGCTTCCCACGCGGCACCACCATCTTCGAAGAAGGTGAACCAGGTGACCGCCTCTACATCATCAGCGCTGGCAAAGTGAAGCTTGCTCGCCATTCCACTGACGGACGCGAAAACCTCTTGACGGTGATGGGCCCTTCAGACATGTTTGGCGAACTTTCCATCTTCGACCCGGGTCCGCGCACCTCATCTGCTGTGTGCGTTACCGAAGTTCAGGCTGCCACCATGAACTCCGAAATGCTGCGCAAATGGATTGCAGACCACCCAGAGATCTCCGAGCAGTTGTTGCGAGTTCTTGCCCGTAGGCTTCGCCGCACAAACGCCTCTCTCGCCGACCTGATCTTTACCGATGTGCCTGGACGCGTAGCCAAGACACTGCTGCAATTAGCAAACCGTTTCGGTACGCAAGAAGGCGGCGCATTGCGTGTCAACCACGATCTAACCCAGGAAGAGATCGCACAATTGGTCGGTGCCTCCCGCGAAACGGTAAACAAGGCGTTGGCAACATTTGCGCACCGCGGATGGATCCGCCTGGAAGGCAAATCCGTGCTAATTGTGGATACTGAACACCTCGCACGACGCGCGCGATAACTGCCCAATACTCAAAGCCCCCAGACACATCGTGTTTGGGGGCTTTACTTGGCCATGCCGCTATCTACGGCTACTACTCGGCATGTTCGTCGAGATAACGAAGGGTCACACGAGTTGATTGCTCTGCGGCACCGCGCAGCACTGGATCAACATCGGTGTAAATCTCGTCAACAATTTCCTTCAACGGAGCGTCATTGCCAAGTTTCTTACGAGCTTCTTTGACCTGATGCAACCGCTGCTCGCGGCGGTCAATATACTTGCGTGCCACTGCAGAAACATCCGGATTATCAGGGCCATGAGCAGGCAACAACGTTACGCCCTTACCCCGCTCTTCCAGCATGTGCAGAGTGTTCAAATACTCCCCGAGGTCACCATCTGTTTCGGAAATCATCGTTGTGTGGCGTCCCGCAATGGTGTCCCCCGTAACAATCCCTTCCAAGGTGGAATTGCCTGCTTCCCCACTCCAAATGAAAAAACACACAGAATCAGCAGTGTGGCCGGGTGTATGCACAACTTCAACCTGAGGAGTAACACCCTCAAGTTTGATAATTTCTCCAGCCTGAAGCTTTTCCCCGCCTCGGCAGTACGCAGCATGCCACCCACGGACTGGCGCTCCAGTAAGTTGACGGAAACGTACCGCAGAATCCGCGTGGTCAAAATGACGGTGAGTTAACAGGACGAGTGCAACGTTATCGGCCCGGGCATTCAGGACATTAAGATGACCCTCATCTTCAGGGCCAGGATCGATCACAATACTGTTGGGGTCTCCTGGGGCACGAATAACCCAGGAGTTCGTTCCTTCGAGTGAAGCGTAGCCCGGATTAGGGCATAGCACGACGGCTGCTGACGGCGTCACCTGACGCAATTGACTGTAAGCAGGATGCTCCATGCTTGTTAGTTTAGACCCCGTAAGTCATATCCGACGATTAGTCGGCAATTTCTACAATAACTTCAACCTCTACGGGGGATCCTAGCGGCAGTTCAGCCACCCCAACCGCAGATCTTGCATGAGCTCCAGCTTCACCGAAAATATCGCCGATTGCATTCGATGCCCCATTCAGAACTGCAGGTTGATTAATAAAGCCTTCAGCTGATGCAACGTATCCCGTTACTTTCAGCACTCGCTTTACATTTTCAATTCCTACCAGAGCATGAACAGCCGCAAAGGCGTTCATTACAGCAATCTGCGCAAATTCAGCGGCTTGTTCGACGGTAATAGTGTCGCCAACTTTTCCTACGGCAGGAAGCTTGCCGTCCACAAACGGTAATTGTCCGGAGGTCCATACTTGGTTCCCTACTCGAACCGCTGGCACATAAGCCGCTACCGGCGCAGCTACCGCCGGTAATTGGATACCGAGTTTTTCAAGTCTATTCACTGGAGTTCCCGCTTCAGATAGGCCACATGGTTTTCCGGATTGGGTCCTGGGAGCACGGATACGAGCTCCCAGCCGTCTTCGCCCCAGGTATCAAGAATTTGCTTCGTAGCATGTGTAAGAAGCGGAACAGTCGCATATTCCCATTTCGTCATGGGCTCTACTGTATCGCTAGATACCGATCAATTCACCCCCTGAAGAAAGATATTCAGCCCAATTAGTTACGTGGGGGTTCTTTTTCAACAAGGCTCGACGTTGACGTTCAGTTAAACCTCCCCAAACACCAAATTCAACGCGATTGTCTAGGGCGTCTGCACGGCACTCCTGGAGTACTGGGCAGTGACGACAAATGGCGGCTGCGCTACGCTGGGCGGCACCGCGAACAAAAAGCGCATCCGGGTCCCCATCGCGGCACTTAGCAAGTGAAACCCAATCACCACGAGTTTTTACGCGATTCTCAACCGCAGTCTCTGCATTATTCCCTGAAAAGTAGGGATTTCGGCGACGATCTCGCACCAGTGAGGTGGTCATAAGGTGAGCCTCCTACCTGCCAAAACTTCTATTATGCTGTAAGTTTATTCACAGGACCTGGAATTTGTCGAACTAATCACAATGTGGGGGGAGTTTATTACTTCCCCGGACCAATGCACTCAACGTAGGGTAAAGACGTGACCAAGCTTCAATCTGCAGCCCGGATACTTGTTGTCATTATCGCAATGAGTTTTATAGGAGCCCTAACAATGGCCCCGCTGATAGGGGTCTCAAACATCGCTCTTACTAGAACCCAAGAAGTCATGGAGTCGAATCTTGCCGATCTCACACACGGCACTACTCCTACGGTAACCACGATTTTAGATGCGCACGAGCAACCAATGGCGTGGCTGTACAGTCAGCGGCGTTTTGAAGTTCCCAGTGAACAAATCGCAGAACCAATGAAGCAGGCGATCGTGAGCATCGAAGACCATCGCTTCTACGAACATGATGGCGTTGACTGGCAAGGCACCATGCGCGCAATGATCACAAACTTCACCTCCGGAGCTGTGGAGCAAGGTGCATCAACGTTAGACCAGCAATACGTGAAGAACTATCTGCTGCTCGTCGATGCGGATACTGAGGAAGAGCAGCGGGCCGCCACCGAGACCAGCTACATCCGTAAGCTCCGCGAAATGAAAATGGCTTCGGATCTGGAAAAAGTCCTGAGCAAGGATGAAATTCTGACCCGCTATCTCAATATCGTCCCGTTTGGTAATGGATCCTTTGGCATTGAAGCGGCTGCCCGCACCTACTTTGGCATTTCGGCTTCAGAGCTTAATGTTCCTCAGGCCGCAATGCTGGCAGGCATCGTGCAATCGTCGTCGTTCCTCAACCCGTATACCAACGAGGATGGGGTTACTCAGCGCCGCAATACTGTGCTGGATTCCATGGTCCGCACAAACAACTTGAGCCAGGAAGAGGCGGATCGCTTCAAAGAGGAACCGCTTGGTGTGCTTGAACAGCCACAATCATTGCCCAATGGCTGTATTGCCGCGGGCGATCGAGGATTCTTTTGTGACTATGTGATTCGTTACCTCGCAGAAAAAGGTATTTCATCCGAGGAGCTCCACAAAGGCGGGTATCTCGTGTACACCACCTTAGATCCTGATGTGCAGGATGCCGCCCGCCAAGCAGTTGTCAATCAAGCAGACCCTATGGCGCTGGGCGTCGCTAATGTAATGAACGTTGTGGAACCGGGCACGGATAGCCGCAATATCCTCGCCATGACATCGTCGCGCAACTATGGGCTCGACCTTGAAGCGGGCGAAACTGTGCTGCCCCAAACCTCCACGCGGGTAGGCAATGGCGCAGGCTCGATTTTCAAGATTTTCACCGCTGCGGTAGCCCTGGAAAAGGGTTTGGGTGTGGAGTCTCCATTGGCGGTTCCGCCGCGCTATGAGGCACGCGGACTCGGGTCGGGTGGCGCAAAGAACTGCCCTCCGGGAACGTATTGTGTTGAAAATGCTGGCTCCTACAAGCCGACGATGTCACTTAAAGAGGCACTGGCACAGTCGCCAAACACCACCTTTGTGAAACTGATTGAAGAGGTTGGTGTGAAGGATGTTGTGGATATGTCCGTCAAGCTGGGTTTGCGCTCGTATGAAGAACAAGGAAGCTTTGATGGCGAGAATTCGATCGCGGACTATATGCGCGATAACAATCTCGGCTCCTACACCCTCGGCCCAACCGCTGTGAATCCGCTTGAGCTTTCGAATGTTGCGGCAACGCTCGCGTCGAATGGCCGCTGGTGTGAACCAAACCCTGTCGCCCGCGTGATCGATCGTTCCGGCAATGAGGTAGAAATTGAACGCCCAGAATGCGAGGAGGCAGTATCGCCGGAGATTGCCCACGCACTGTCAATCGCATTGAGTGACGATACAAAGACCGGCACCGCCGCGCCCGCTGCCAGCGCCTTTGGTTGGGGCGTGCCCACTGCGGCGAAGACGGGCACAACGGAATCTCACCAGTCCAGCGCGTTTTTGGGTTATAACTCGGCGTTTGCTGCGGCGGCCTACGCATACAACGACGGCACGGAGATCACCCCGTTGTGCACAGCGCCACTGCGCCAATGCCCGCACGGGGATTTGTATGGTGGCATGGAAACGGCGCGCACATGGCTTTCCGTGGCTTCCGCTACTCCGGCGGCCTACAACGGCAACCTTGCGCCTATCGACGAACGCTACACCCAAGGTTTGGCGGCAGCTGCACTGCCGTCTGTCACAGGGCTGACCGAATCGGCAGCACGAAAACGCTTAGAGCAAGACGGGTATACCGTTACCACCACCAAAGTTCCTGGTAATGGCATCCCGGGCGGCCGCGTTGTGGCGGTAATCCCGGATGGCGCCATGCTGCAGGGCGAGAAAAAGGTGACTATGCAGGTCTCTGACGGAACAGGACCTCCACAGCCACCGAATCAGCAGGAAATTGAAGACGCAGTAAATGAAATCACCGGCGTGATTCAAAACCTCATCGACGAGGCATCACGCCTGTAGGCGAGCCTTCACCGCCTCCGAAAGACGCTTCCCATCCACTTGACCAGCCGCCGCCGTCGCGGCGGCTTTCATCACTTTGCCCATATCTTGCATACCGGTGGCGCCCACCTCAGCTACAACCTGGTC
The DNA here is from genome assembly GCA_030528295.1 of Corynebacterium sp. Classification (GTDB taxonomy): domain Bacteria; phylum Actinomycetota; class Actinomycetes; order Mycobacteriales; family Mycobacteriaceae; genus Corynebacterium. The sequence goes on along the minus strand of JAUMZC010000003.1, from coordinate 35,240 downwards.
GACCAACGTTGCGAGCGCGACGTCGTCAAGCTGTTGCGGTAAATACTGCGCAAGCACATCAGCCTCGGCAGTCTCCGCAGCAGCTAACTCCGCGCGCCCTGCCTCAGCGTAGATTGTTGCGGACTCACGCCGCTTTTTGATCTCGCGCGCGATAACCTTTTGCACGTCGGCGTCGCTGAGCTCATGCAGCGCACCCTCGCGCTCCTCATAAGTAATCGCGGACTGCAACATCCGCAGCACGCTGACCTTCTCTTTTTCCCGGGCTTTCATCGCCGCCGTCAAGTCTTTTCGAATCTGTTGCTGTAACTCACTCATACTTCGCGACGATACATGTACGCTCGTAAGCTGTGCGAACACCAGCGAAAATTCTTACCCTTCTTGGCGGCCTCACTACCCTCGGCGGCGTCACCGCAGCCTGGGCAAACAGTGAAATCAATAACTTCAAGCTCCACCAGGTGGAAGTCCCAATCCTGCCACCCGGGGTGCTTGACGCTAGTTCGTTGGGCATGAGCAGTCAGGGAGGCAAACGTGAGTTCCGCATCCTCCACATCTCCGACCTGCACATGCTGCCCAATCAAGAACACAAGATTGCTTGGGTTTCTTCACTCGCCGCCCTACGCCCCCACCTTGTGGTCAACACCGGCGACAATCTTGGCGACGCCGCGGCCGTCCCCGCTGTGCTGCGCGCGCTCAACCCCCTACTGCGTTACCCAGGCATTTTCGTCTTTGGATCCAATGACTACTTCGGCCCAAAGCCCGTAAACCCATTTGGATACTTGGTTGGAAAGAAACGGAAAGTAAGCGAAGAAGTCCTCCCCTGGAAAGGCATGCGGGCCGCCTTCATTGAACACGGGTGGCACGATGCAACACACAAACGCGTGGAATTTAAAACATCCGGGGTTCGGCTCGCCATCGCCGGCGTGGACGATCCACACCACAACCTCGATAACTATGACTCCATCGCAGGCCCCCCAAACCCTGACGCCGACCTTGCCATTGGCCTCTCCCACTCCCCCGAACCACACATCCTGGAGCGCTTCGCCGCCGACGGCTACCAACTCACCCTCCATGGCCACACCCACGGCGGCCAAATCTGCCTGCCCGGTCAACACACCATTGTGACCAATTGCGGAATCGACCGCCGCCGCGCCAAAGGACTCCACAAATTCGACGACATGTGGATGCACGTAAGCAACGGTCTGGGCAACTCCAAATACGTTCCATTCAGGCTGTTCTGCCCACCATCCGCGACACTCATTCGCGTTACGGAACGCCTGTAAACAGGAGTTTTGTTCGGAAACAGCAAGGCAACTATAGTGAAACGAGTGGCAAGCACTCCTTGCCCCCGGGATATGGCGCAGCTTGGTAGCGCGCTTCGTTCGGGACGAAGAGGTCGCAGGTTCAAATCCTGTTATCCCGACTGATCACAACCCGTACCATGATGGTGCGGGTTGTTTTTTGGTTTATCCGGCATGGATCACGTGGCTTTTGGTAGCGCCCGCGCGCGGCGCCAGGAAGATTCGCCAGGATCTGTCGCAGATTCCATCAGAGCGGCGGATTTTATGGAATTTGTGACAGGAAAGTATGTTGCGCACAACCACTGACCTGCGATCTGTCACAGATTCCATTTTTTCGGCAAAATTTATGGAATTTGCGACAAAAAAGGCCGTTTTTCGTCGCAGATTCCATAAAATTCTCGTTTTTTATGGAATTTGTGACAGATCCCTGGTGAATGCTTGCCCACGATCTAATTTCTTGTCACAAATTCCATTTTTCCACCAGATTTTATGGAAAATGTGACAAGTGGGCACAACTTATCGCCCCGCTGTGACCTACCACACTTTTCTTGCGCAGTGAGCACGTAGAACGTTGCACTAAGCGCGGCGTTGCAAAGCTTCTCGACGCCCCGGCCAGTCCCAGCGCCGTTTTCGCTCGCCGGAAAGAAGAATCCAAGTGACCTACGTCATAATAAATCCTTGCTGGCCTGCGGGTTGTCACAGATTCCATAAAATCTGCGGTTCTGATGGAATTTGTGACAGGAAAGTATGTTGCGCACAACCACTGACCTGCGATCTGTCACAGATTCCATTTTTTCGGCAAAATTTATGGAATTTGCGACAAAAAAGGCCGTTTTTCGTCGCAGATTCCATAAAATTCTCGTTTTTTATGGAATTTGTGACAGATCCCTGGTGAATGCTTGCCCACGATCTAATTTCTGGGCACAACACATCCTCCCGAGTGTGACCCACCGCACTTTTCTGACACAGCGAGCACGTACAACAGTGCACCGGGCGCGGCGTCGAGAAGCAAATCCAGCACTAACCCGCCGCAACAGAAGCAACCGGAACAGGCTCGTCGTCAAGTTCTGCCTCATCGGCAGGTTCCAGCTCTTGCTCTTGGCCGCGGCCCATCCACCTGACCGCCGTCATTCCGCCGAGCGAGAACATCGCGAGAATAAAGCAGGACATAATGAGCTCAACACCAGGGTTGGCCACAAGCCCTCGCAATACGTAGTACAGCGGGAACACCGAAAGCACAAGATTTTTAGACCCGAACAACAAGGCAACCACAACAGTTTGGATAAGCATGGATGCCAGCAAAATTCCTCGACCGACCTTGAGGCCAAAAAGCGCGATCATCGCGCGGCCGAGGAACGCACCGGCGCTCGCGGTGAGAATCAATACGATGCTTTGACCGGGGGCCATTTCACCAGTGTCGCCGAATGCAAACAGCAACGTGATGCCAACAATCGCGATGCTTGCCACGGCAAGAATGGGGGTCCAGATTCCGCTAAATGGCTTTGCCACCAGCCATAACGCTGAGGCGGCCATCATCACCAAAATGCCGATCACCAACGCGACATTGCTCAAACTTTGGGTTTGGCCATCACCTTGATCAACCGTGGTACTTGTTTGGGCAACATTCGCAGGTAACGTTTGCTGAACCGCTTGCACCTTGGTTTTGTTTTGGTCGGCCATGCCCTTGACGCGTTCCGCGCCCTGCTTCAATTCACCAGTCGCATTGTTAAGCTCGCTGGTTCCGTCTCCGAGTTCTTTCAGACCAGAGGCGAGTTTCTTGGAAGCGTCCGTTGCGGCAAAGACGCCGTCGTGGAATTGCCCACCAGGTTTTCCAATTTGATCTGCAAGTTGGCGCGAACCATCGCGGAGTTGGTTGAGTTTGTCCGCCGTTTCACCATCAAATTTGAAGCTGTTCACCTGGTTGCGCAGTTCTCCAAGTTTAGCTCGCATGTCTTTGGCGTCTTGTCCGGGGTATTTGGCAAGTTCTTTATCGGCTTCATCAATGAAGGCACCGATTTGTCCTTGCATAGCGGCGATGCCCTGAATTTGTTCCACGGCTTCTTGGACACCATCGGCGATTTGCGTTGCGCCGGAACCAAGTTCACCGGTGGCGGCTTGGAGCTGCACCATCCCGTCGGCGAGCTGCTGAGATCCGTCTGCGGCCTGCTTAGCTCCGTCTGAGAGTTGGGTGGTGGCTTTATTCAGCATGTCTGAACCATTTGCCAGCTCCGTAGTGCCGGTGACTAAGAATCCGGCCTGGGTTGTGGCTTCGCCTGCAGCCCGACGAGTTTCCACCAAGTCTTGGCCCCCCTGGGCTGCAGTGGTTACAGTATCTTGTGATTCTTCTTTTTGCGCGTTATCAGCTGGGCTTGGACTTGTGGCAGTCCAAGCCATTCCGATCACTATAGGAATGAGTAAGACTAATATAAGTATAAGTGGTCGTATACCTCTGCGCATGACTACAAAAGTATAGTCCACCTGTGAGGTTCGGGGGAGGCTCACCGATTAAGGCTGGTAACCTATAAACATCTTTTTGTTCCCATTGAACTCAGGTGTGATGTCTCCGTGTCTCTCATTATTGTTCTTGTGCTTGCAGCGGCGGCATTTGCACTCTCACCAGTGGCAGTAAAGATGCTGGACAGGCGTGCCGGCTGGCCCTTAGGGCTGATATTTATTGTGGCCGCCGTACTGCTTGCTCGGGAAGTGGCTGCTCAAGGCGCGCACCTTTCAGTTCGGACGCCGTGGGCGCCGAGCTTTTTATCCCCCACAAGTTCGGTTGATTTTGCGCTTCTCGGCGATGGCCTCGGTGTGTTTTTCGCCCTATTAGCACTATCAATTGGCGCTGTGGTGTTCATATATTCCGCAGCGTATTTGCATAATAATGCCAATAACGGCTCGTTTTATGTGATTATGACGGGCTTTATGTTGTCGGTCCTCCTCTTAATGCTTTCTGATGACGTAGTCCTCCTCTTTATTTCCTGGGAACTTGTTTCCATCGCTTCGTTTTTACTGATTGCCAGGGCAGGTTCCGGCGGCCAAGCTGGCGCCACACGTACCTTAATTCTTACGTTTACCGGCGGGTTGACGCTGCTTATTGCCATTACGATTATGGCCACCCAGGCGGGAACCACGAACCTTCATCAAATTCTCCAAGCTTCTTTTTGGGATGAAAAGCCCGCGCTCACCACAGCCCTCGCAGTTCTTATTGCAATTTCAGCGTTTACCAAAGCGGCCCAATTGCCCTTTCATTTCTGGCTCCCGGAGGCCATGGCCGCCGCCACACCGGTCAGTGCGTTCCTGCATGCGGCTGCGGTGGTCAAGGCCGGTATCTATTTGCTGATGCGATTTTCCGCGGTCTTCCATGACAATTACGTGTGGAATCTTTTGCTCATCGTTTCGGGCATGTCCACTGCGGTGATGGCCTCGTTCTTCGCTATTCAAAAGACGGATCTCAAGAAACTCACCGCGTATTCCACGGTCAGTCAGCTCGGGTGGATTGTTGCCACGATCGGCGTCGGCACGCCGTTTGCGCTGGCTGCGGCGTTGATTCACACATTGGCGCATGCGTTGTTTAAATCGAGCCTGTTTATGCTCATTGGCGTGATCGACCACCAGGCAGGATCACGCGACGTCCGTCGCCTGGGCAAGCTGTATAAGCAGATGCCGTTTACCTTTGTCAGCGTCACGGTGGGCGCGTTGTCGATGGCAGCCATTCCTCCTACCTTGGGCTTTATCTCCAAGGAAAGTTTGTTGGAGGCGTTTTTGCACGCGCCGTTTGGCAGCACTGGCGTCATTCTGCTCATGATTGCCGCCGGCGTTGGCGCCCTGTTTACCATGAGCTATTCCGCCCGCCTGGTGCTCGGTGCGTTTGTGGACGGCCCGCGCGACATGTCCCACGTCAAAGAGGCACCGGTGACGCTTTGGTTGCCCGCCGCACTTCCCGGTTTGTTGTCGTTGCCGCTCGCGTTTACGGTAGGCGCGTTGGATGCGCCGGTGCACGCGATCGTCGATACGCATGTGCATTTTGGGCTGTGGCACGGCGTGACGGTGCCGCTGATGGTGTCGCTGGCGGTGATGGCAGTGGGCGTTGCAGCGATTGTTGCGCGCCGTACACTGCTGCCGCTTATCGACGGCCGCGAACTCCTGCCGTTCAGCGGAAACTCACTGTTGCAGGGCATCACCGATGGCGCAAAGCGTTGGGGTGAATTCGTCGGACGCATGGCAGATTCCTATAGCCCGGCCCGGCACCTGACCTATCCGCTGATTGTGATCCTCCTACTCGCCTACGTCACGCTACTCTTCCCAGGTATCGACGGCGTCAGCCCCGCACCGCGAGTGCCAAACACCGACCGTCCGATCGATATCCTGCCGCTGCTGATCGTCGCAGGTAGCGTCTTCGGCCTCACCCGGGTACGCACACGACTCAACGGCGTAATCCTGCTCGGCACCGCAGGCGTGGGCGTGACACTGCAGATCTTGGTTCTCGGCGCGCCTGACGTGGCACTCACGCAATTCCTTGTGGAGATCCTCGTTGTGGTGATCATGATGATGGTGATCCGCCAACAGCCAACCGAGTTCCACAAAATCGCACCCCGACGTGCCCTTTCCGCTGGCCTTATCGCCATCCTTACCGCCATTGCCACCTTTGCTGGAGTGTGGGAATTACTTGGCCGCCACGAGCGCCCGGAAATCGCCATGTGGTACCTGACGGAAGCCCCCGAAATCTCCGGCGGCGCCAACGTTGTCAATACCATCCTGGTTGAATTCCGTGCCTTGGATACCATGGGCGAACTGGCCGTCCTCGGCATGGCCGGCGTAGTGATCGCCGCCGTGGTGGGCAGCATTCCCCGCCATCCATTTGCCAAAGGCACCCACCCGGAACCCTTCGGCGCTTCTCAGCTCAACGCCGTTCCTATGAAGGTGCTGATTCGCCAACTCATTCCAGTGTTGGGCATCCTGAGTTTCTTGATCTTTATGCGCGGCCACAACGACCCCGGCGGCGGCTTTATCGCGGCCCTCGTTGCCGGTGGCGCCTATATGCTGTTCTACCTCTCCCGCGGCCGCGACGAAAAGGTAGTACGAACCAACACCCCGTACTACCTCACCGGCCTTGGTGTGCTCACCGCCATCGGCGCCGGAATTTTGGGCTACTTCCATGATTCCTTCCTAGCCCCGATTCACGGCTATATCTTTGGCGAACACTTCACCACCTCGATGATTTTCGACGTCGGTGTGTTCCTCGCCGTACTTGGCATGCTCACCGTTGCAGTCAATGACCTCGGCGGATACCTCCGCCCCGGAACCGACGAGGAACTTCTTCCATTTACCCGCGGCGGCGATCATCCACTGCAATCGCACCCCGCCGTAGAGACCACCGAAAACAATGACCCGGATTGGCCGACAGCACGCTCCGCCATATGGGATCTCTCCACCACCAGTGGAAAGGAACAATCGTGATTATCGCATTCACTATTGCGACCCTCATGGGCGGCGGAGTATACCTCATCCTCCAACGCGGCATGGTGCGCATTGTGTTCGGAATGGGATTAATTAGCCACGCTGCCAACCTGATTATCCTGACCGCCGGCATCGGCGCATGGCGTGCACAACCTTTCGAAGGCACTCCATTAGATGAAGCTGCCGATCCGCTCCCCCAAGCCTTTGTGCTTACCGCCATCGTGATCACCATGGCCACCACGGCTTTTATGCTGGCACTCGCCGCGCTGGGCCGTTCCGATGACACCCGCAGCTGGGAGGATCCCGAAGAGCTTTCCCCATTGGAAACCCGCGGCCGGGTTGCCAGTTATCTTTCGCCAACGTCGTTCCGTTCCGCCCGCGTCATTGAACGCAATTCCGCCTCTGACGACGAGGAAGGTGCCCACTAAATGCACGCACTACTCCCGTTATTCGTCGCGGTACCGCTGGCCTCCGCCGCATTAGCCGTGATCCTGCCGTGGCGTATGGTCCGTGACGCGCTCCACTTCTTTATCCCGGCGCTCTTGATCGTGGGTGGCGGCTTCCTGCTGCAAGAAACCGCTTCGGGGACGATCGCCCATAACGTGGGCCTTTTCCCTGGTGGGGTTTCCATTCCGTTTGCTGCGGACGCATTCTCCGCGGTCATGATTATCACCACCAGCATTGTGGCGATGGCCGCCAACTGGTTCGCCTCCATCGCCGGCGAAACTCGGGCACGGTTTTATCCGGCGTTGGCGTTGATGCTCGTGGCCGGCGTGAATGGCGCGCTTCTTACTGCGGACCTGTTTAACCTGTTCGTGTTTATTGAGGTCATGCTGCTGCCCTCCTATGGTTTGATCGCCATGACCGGCACCTGGTCCAGGCTCGCCGGTGGCCGCACATTTGTTCTGGTCAACCTGACTACATCAACTGTGCTATTGATCGGCGTGGCCATGGTCTACGGCATTATCGGCACGGTGAATATTGCGGCACTCGCAGGCGCCGCCGCAGGCAATGGCCCTGTGACTGTTGCCATGGGCTTGGTAGTCATTGCGCTTTCCGTGAAGGCGGGTGTCTTCCCAATGCACACCTGGCTGCCGCGCACCTATCCGGGTACGTCCGCCGCAGTCATGGGCCTGTTCTCCGGCCTGCACACCAAGGTGGCGGTCTATGCGCTCTTCCGAATTTACGTTGTTATTTTTGATATGGACTCCAGCTGGGCCACCTTAATCATGATCGTCATGATCCTGTCCATGCTGGTCGGCGGCTTCGCGGGCCTGGGCGAGCACACCATGCGCCGCGTGATTGCGTACCAAATGGTCAACGGCATGCCGTTTATCTTGGTGGTGTTGGCGTTCCTCACGGCGGATCCGCAGCGGGCCATCGCCGCCGGCATTTTCTACATGTTGCACCACATGATTACCGTGGGTTCACTCGTGCTTACGGCGGGTGCAATCGAAGAAACGTACGGCACTGGGCGGCTCGCAAAACTGTCCGGTTTGGCGCGTCGCGACCCCCTCGTTGCCGCCATTTTCGTCATGGGCTCATTCTCCGTAGTCGGTTTCCCGCCGTTCTCCGGCCTGTGGGGCAAGATCTTTATTGTCACCGCCATTGCCCGCGAAGCCTCCTGGCAATCTTGGCTGGTCATGGCGGTAATTGTGATTGCAAGTTTTGGCGCCCTACTGTCGATGCTCCGGCTGTGGCGGCTCGTCTTCTGGGGCAAACCCATGTCCGACGCCCCCGCAAATTTGGTGGTCTCACTGTGGCTTGCTTCCCCCGGCGCAGCTATGGCGTGCCTCAGCGTGATCATGTTTTTCTGTGCTGGGCCCCTTGTGGATGTCACGCTTTCTGCTGCTCAGGGGCTTCTCGACGTCCCGTCCTACACCACCGCTGTTCTCGGCGACGTCTCCGAAGCGATTGGAGTTCCACGATGATACATGCAGTAAAATACACCGCCTGGCTACTCACCCAAGTGTTTATCGGCGCCATGATTATCTGCCGAGATGTGCTCCGCCGCAAACCACGATTCGATCCCGTGGTGGTGGCCTACCCGCTGCGGGTCACCACCGACCAGGAACTCGCGATGTTTTCCACATCCGTCACCATGACCCCCGGCACGCTTTCCCTAGGATTCCGCAATCCCGTCGAAGAAGGCGGCCCCCGAATCCTTCTTGTCCAAGCAGTCTACGGTTCCGACCCCTCCGAAGTTCTCGCAGGTCTAGCCGACATGGAGGAACGCCTAGCCCCGCACGTCGCCGACATTGACCACGGTGCGCCTGGTCAGGGCGTCGGCAATCCCTTGCGATCCACCTTCGTTGCCGGACACTCCGACACCAACTACGGCCCCGTCAACACCGACCCCCACCCCACCACCGTCGACGTGCGCGAATACCCCGAGGACCCACAATGAGCGCCTTCACCATCATCATCTACGCCTGCATCGCCGTCGCCGGAATCGCCCTGATGGCCAACCTAATCCTCATCCTGACGGTCAAAAAAGACACCAGCCGCGCCGTCCTCGCCGACATGGTCTTCTACACCATGGCATTCGTCTTCCTCTTATGGACCCTACTGAACCCAACCTCCATCACCTACGAAATCGCACTACTCGCGGGACTCCTCGGCCTCATCTCCACAGTCTCCGTCTCCCGCATCCTTTCGAAGGGACGACGCTAACATGACCGTCAGCGAAATCATCATCGCCATCATCGCCGTCTTCTCCACAGCCCTCGTGGCCCTAACAGCCCTCGCCATGTGGCGCGCCCCCGACGCCCTGACCAGGGCAAACATCATGGGACCCACCACCGGCGTAGCGATCCCCCTCATCATCATCGCCAACCTCATCCACGACTGGACCAACACCGGCTTCGACCCCAACAACCTCATCCGCGCCATCCTCTCCATCGCCGGAATGCTCGTAGTAGCCAGCGTCTCCAGCTTCTACCTCGGCCGCGCAATCTACGGAGTGGGAGTTGAAGACAAGCAAGTGGCGGAGAAGGGGTGATTGGGGGTTTGGGTTTTTGGGGGGTTTGGGTTGGGGGTTCTGAGGCAGCGCCTGGAAAACAACTTGGCGTGCTGGGGCGTGCTACGAGAATTCGTTCCTTGGAGTGGGGCGCTGAATAGCGCGTGTATGTAGGGCGAGTCGGATGTTGCGCGTGTACCTGACCTGCGGTTTGTCCGGAATTGGCTTGTTTTGTCAACCTAACATCGCCAGTTAGCTACATTGCTACCACAAAACCCCAGGTCGCAAAACTTGAACGGTCGTCAAATGGCTTGTTTTGCCGACCTAACATCGCCAGTTCCGGACGACCTGGGCTTTTACAGCGCAAATGTCACGAAGCCGTTGAGCACCAAGAGCCCAATGCAGCAGTTCGCGGAAGGTTAGCCAAGTACGGCTTCGGCGTCGAATTCGCCTCGGACCGCCTTGGAGTATGGGCAGAAGGCGTGGGCGGCGGCGACGAGGTCGGCGGCGTTGTTTAGTTCTGCTTGGTTGGCGAACGTTACGGTTATTTTGCCGGAGAGGCAGAATCCTTCGCCGCTGGGGTCGCGGTTGAGGCTTGTGTCGGCGGTGACGGTTGGCTGATGCTTTTCGACGTCCACCCCCGCATTCTTCATGATCAGCTGCAGGGCTCCATTGAAACAGGCTGCCCAGGCGGCGGCGAACAGGAGTTCTGGGTTGGCGGCTCCGCCTGCTCCGCCGAGTTCTTTGGGTGGGCGGACGTCTAGTGCGAGGTCGCCGGTGGTTGATTCGACACGGCCATCGCGGCCTCCGCCGGTGGAGGTGACGGTGGCGGTATAGAGGGTTTCAGCCATCTTCGATAGTCCTTTCCATTGAGGTGAAGTGCCTGCCATTGTAGTGAAGACTGTCAGCACGCGAATCGAAGCACCCAGAGGTCTATTAATATAAAATAGTCATCTTACATAATGTGAGGATGCATGATGCTAAAGAAACTGATTCCCGTAGTGGTGTTTGTAGTGCTTTGGTATGCACTACTTCCTTTTATCGTTGCGGTAACTGGATTAAATGTTGGACCAATCGAGTTCGGTCTTTACCTTTTGCTCGGGTTGATAATCGCCGTGGGGATTTTCTTTTGGGGCAGACGTGCAAAATAACCCGGCAGCTGCGTCCAGAGGCTGCCGGGTTATTAGTACCAAAAAGTATTACTTGCTGGTAAACAGTTCGCGGACACGTCCGCCGAGCCATGGGTCTACATTGGTCCAGTATTCGTAGACACGTGCCTCAATCTCAGGGGAAACGCCGGACATTGCGCGCGCGATGTTGCCTGCGAGCCGTTCCCGCGCGGCGTCGTCAAGCACGTTGCGGACGAGCTGCCCTGCCTGGATGAAGTCATCGTCTTCGGGGTGCTGCACGTAGGCGCCGCGGGTGAAGTCGGTGCCGTGAGTGTCCCATAAGCCCAGGTCGCCTGCGGTGCCCACGGTGACGGTGTTGCCGGAGTCGTTGTAGCCGCCCTCGCGTCCGAAACCGTTCGGGGAGTATACGGGCTCTGCGCCACGGAACTGGTAGGTCATTGCGCCGTCGTGAGCGTAGGAGTTCACGGGGCAGACCGGCTGGTTTACCGGAACCTGCTCATGGTTGGCGCCGATGCGGTAACGGTGTGCGTCCGCGTAGGCGAAACCACGTGCGATGAGCATCTTGTCTGGGGAGAAACCAACGCCGCGCACCAAGTTCGACGGCGCGAACGCAGCCTGCTCGATCTGGGCGAAGAAGTTCTCGGGGTTGCGGTTGAGCTCGAAGTGGCCGACCTTGACCAGTGGGTAGTCCTTGTGGGACCAGGTCTTGGTGAGGTCGAACGGGTTCCAGCGGTACCCTTCAGCCTCAGCAACAGGCATGATCTGGACGTAGAAGTCCCAGACTGGGTAGTCGCCACGTTCGATTGCGTCCCAGAGGTCGGCGCGGGAGGAGTCAGCGTTTTCGCCGGTGATCTTTGCGGCTTCTTCGTCGGTGTAGTACTCCCAGCCCTGGCGGGTCTTGAAGTGGTACTTCACCCAGAAACGTTCGCCAGCTTCGTTGATCCACTGGTAGGTGTGGGAACCGAATCCGTCCATGTGGCGGAAGGTCTTTGGAATGCCACGGTCGCCCATGAGGTAGGTGACCTGGTGTGCGCTCTCTGGGCAGCGGGTCCAGAAGTCCCATTGCATGTTGGCGTCACGCAGACCGGTGTGTGGCAGACGCTTTTGGGAGTGGATGAAGTCAGGGAACTTAATACCGTCGCGGATAAAGAAGATCGGGGTGTTGTTGCCCACGATGTCGTAGTTACCCTCGGAGGTATAGAACTTAATGGCGAATCCTCGGACGTCACGCCAGGAGTCCGGGCTGCCCTGCTCACCGGCAACAGTGGAGAAACGAACCAACAGCGGGGTGGTCACGCCTGACTGGAACAAGGCCGCGCAAGTGTATGCGGAAACATCTTCGGTGACATGGAATTCGCCGAACGCGCCAGAGCCTTTTGCATGTACAACGCGCTCTGGAACGCGCTCGCGGTTAAAGTGAGCCAACTTTTCGATTAAGTGGAAGTCATGCAGAGCAACGCTACCCTGCTGACCCTGGGTAATGGAATGGTTTTCGCTGGCCACAGGGGCACCATTCATACCGGTGGATGAGCCATGCGCTACCGGGCACAGGCCGCGGGAAGCTACATCAGTCATAGGTGTTTCCTTTCAAAATGGGCTGGTGCCATAAGCTTACAATCAATATGTAAAACCTGCAAGCAATTCTCCAATTAATAGGAATAACCTATTTAGTTAAAAACCGCAGGCAAATGCCCAAAAACACCACGCCGCCACCTCAACGCAACCTCGAAAAACGCAAAGACGCTGGTATTCTTATCCGATGTGAGTTCTTCCCCTCAACGTGACGACGCCCACGTCACAGAGCTAGCCATCAAGGCCGGCCGAGGCGACCGCACCGCACTCACAGAATTTATCCAAGCGACTCAAACAGATGTTTGGCGTCTACTGGCCCATCTTGGCGGACGGGAAATAGCCGATGACCTTACCCAGGAAACCTATCTTCGTGTGATTAGCGCACTCCCCCGTTTTGCTGCGCGCTCCTCCGCCCGCACATGGATTCTATCCCTGGCGCGCCGGGTGTGGGTGGACAATATTCGGCACGATCTTGCCCGCCCCCGGAAAGCAAGTACGGAATATGAAGACGCCCACGCAAAAACCCAGTCTTCGAACTCTTGGTCGGAATGGATCGACGCCCGGATGTTGATTGAGCAGCTCTCCCCTGACCGTCGTGAAGCGCTGATTCTGACGCAAATTTTGGGCTACACCTACGACGAGGCTGCAAAAATTGCGGGGGTTCGCGTGGGCACGATTCGCTCCCGGGTAGCCCGCGCCCGCGCGGATATTATTGCTGCAAGCGGCCCTAACTGACCGCTGCGTTACGACGCCCGCGACCGTCGCACAAGCAGCAAACCTCCCGCAAGCCACAACGCACCGAAAGCAAGCACGACGTCGACACTCGAACCTGTTTCCGCGAGGTTCTTTGCGGAACCTATGTTGCGGCCCGACATAAACGCCTCCATTGCCTCCGCGCTCAACTTCTCAGTAGCCGGGTGTGCCACATTGGCGCCAGTCTGATCAGCCCGAGCCCCATCGCCTTCGCCGCCGCCGTTGCCAGCTCCGCCGTCATCGTTGCCGCCGTTGTTACCGCCGCCCTCGCCTTCGTCATCGTCGTCGGGGAACCAACCGTCCGGGTCTTCTGCAAAGGGGCCGCCCACGCCGGTATGAACCTGTTTGGTTTTCACGGCGATTTCCACATCGTATTGCCAGTAATCGCCGGTGACGTGGCCGATTGGCAATGTGACAAGAAACGGAGCAACGCGGTGTTTTCCGTGACGAGTATCGCCTATGCGGTTTTCGGCGACTAGGTATACGCCCACAGGCAGTGCCGGGAAGATCGCCTTTCCTTCGCTATTGGTTTCGGCCGAGTCGATGAAATCAGACTGCGCGTTTTTTACCTCGTTCACCTTGAGTCGTTTCGCGGTTTCCCAACCTTCAGGGGTATTGAGTTCAATGCCTTCGATCCGCTTAATGGTGAACTTCGCGCCGGCGATGGGGTGCGTATCGCTCACCCCGGTTCCTGATCCTTGACCTTTGGGAACTCCCTTGTACAGGACCAGTGATGAATGTTGGTATGGGTCAATGTCTTGGGGATCAAGGTTGTGAGTGTTGCCCACCACTGTCTTATCGTCTGCCCAAGCGAATGGCATGCCAGCACCAAACATCACCAACGCGGTAAAGAGCAGCATTACGAGGGTAAAACGCCTAGTCATCGTCGTGTTCCTGATCCTGCGTGCTGTTGTTGGTGTTGCGTCCGCCGCGGAGTGTTCGCCACATCCATACAAAGAGGATGATAAAGATCAGGGAACATGCGGCTATTGCTGCGAGCATCCACCACTGCCAGACCAGCCCGCCTTGTTCTTCCAGCAGTTTTTCTTCGCCGGGTTCCATTGGTACGCGATGTCCGCGCACTAAGAGCCGGTGGGAGTTAATGCCATACGGCGTACATGTAATGAGTGTGACAAGGTCCTCGCCTTCTACTACTGCGAGGTGTTCAACTTCTTTTGGAAGCACCACGTTGATCTGGTCGACTTCATATTTCAACGGGTTTCCCAAAACGTTCAGGTAGATTGCGTCGCCTTCGCGAACGTCGATTAAATTATCGAATAACGTGGCATTTGCTAGTCCGGTATGTCCGGTCAACACTGAGTGGGTACTTTCACCGCCCACAGGCAAGCTGGTGCCAAACAGATGACCAACCCCCTTTTCCAGGGTTTTTTCGTCGCTGCCGTGGTAGACGGGAAGTTTTACTTTGGCAGATGGCACAACAATCTGTGCCATTGCGCTGCCGGTTTGGAGTTGCTGAAGATAGTGCTGGTATTCGGGATTATCTTCCGTAATCTCGGCGAGCCAAGGGTCTAGAATTGGGCTGCCCTCTTGTTCGGCGTTGTATTGGAGTGCCGCTTCGAACATTTGATTACGGACCTCTTCGGGTTGGTTATCCACGAATTGGGCATAATCTTCAGTAACTTTTTGCTGCTGGATGTTGTTCCATTGCGTTGCGATCACCGGGTACATCAGCACACCCATTCCAACGATGATGATGAGCACCGGCAGGAGCATACGCAGTAGTTTGGACTGCAGGGTTTCCTCTGTTTGAGGCTGCGGTTGTTCCGCGATCATTGAGTAGCGGTGCACTGCCAATCCAGCTCCTTTATCGCAACGTATGGGCGGGGATTAGTGGTTCCCCGCAGACCCGCTGTGCTTTTCGACGCCCTCACAGCTAGGGCGATTGCCTAGGCTTAGGCTTTGCGGCTCATGCGCTTTGCAGCCCATGCACCTGCACCGATGATCAGTGCACCAACAGCCATCAGGAGTCCGATACCAGCGCCACCGGTGTTTGGCAGGAAGCTGGAGGTCTTGGTCAGGTTGATGACCTCAGCGGTTTGGGTGATGCGGTTGTTCTCAACGGAGATACCGTGGATGGTGACCGGATCGGCAGCGTCAAGGTCCTCTTCCTTGAAGTCAATGACGTGCATCTTTGGAGCCAGCTCGTAGCCTTCTGGAGCCTGGGTCTCCTTGAGGCAGTACTTGTCGGCCTTGTCGTTGTCCTGAGCTTCGTTGTTCAACAAGTCGGTAACCTGGAGGCCCTTGATGGTGATCAGGCCCTTGGTGCCGTCTTCACCGGAAACCCATTCGCTCTTGCCACCAACGGTCAGCTTGTCACCCTTCGGGGTGTTTTCGTCAGTGCAGCGGTACAGCTCGAAGCGAGCGCCATCGAGAGCGACGTCGTCACCGCTCTTCTTCGGGTCGGTCTTGAGGATGTTCAGGTTACCCCAGCGGGACTTCACGGAGTTGGACTCAACCTGGGTGGTGTAGCCGTGCTGATTGGTGAAGCTCAGTACTGCGCGGTTAACTGCCACACCATCAAGAACGTCAGTACCGTCGTTTCCCAAGATTGCTGGGTCGTCGTCTACATCAGCTTCTTCAAGGACCGGCGCATTCACAGTAACTGGAATGGTAAACTTAACTTTCTTTCCAGCATTTTCACTCAGTTTGACCAATCCAGCCCCCTCAGTGAACCGGACAATAACAGAGTTTTCTGGCGTATCTTCGATGATATAGTCACCTGCATTTACATCAACGCCTTCAATTTCAACCTTGAGGCGCTCCAAATCAATGAAGGTTACTTCCTTAGGAAGACGGTCACTCATGACGTATTCTTTGAGCGCCTGACCAGCTTCGATCGTAGGAACGTCCGTGGTCACAATGTACTCAAGAACCTCGCCAGCGTTCACGCCACGATCGTTCTTGAAATCAACGACCTCCTTGGTGATGCCAACGGTGCTGTTCTTCGGCACCGCGTGGATATCGTAGTTCCACTCGTTGGTGCTTGGGTTGGTCATTGGCAGGAAGACCAAGAATGGTGCAGCCTGGGTCAGAGCACCATTGACTGCCTCACCGTTGACCTTGATGTCGGTGGATCCAGCGACGTCTTCTTCAACAACGTACAAAGCGACGCCCAGACCAGACTGGGTAGCAGAACCATCAGCGCCGGTCACAACCTCAACGGTGTCAGCAAGCGCAACTTGGTTGTCATTCAGGAATGCCTTGCGATCGGCTGCTTCGCTGTAGCGAGTGGCAAATTCCTGAGCCTTGGCATAGCCCTCATTGGTGCCCAGGTCGATCTTCTCACCATTCACGGAGTCAACGCGGGAGATCTTGAACTTCACACCTTCAACTGGGGTGCCCTTGGCATCCTGCGCATCTTGGGCGGTACCCGTTGCGCTGCCGAAGCTCTCTGGGTTCAGGCGCTTGTGGATGGTCAAGCTACCGGTTTTTGCAACGTCAATGGTGGAATCAGGGGTAAACGCTGCTGGAGCTGCTGCTGGTACTGGAGCTACTGTCTCTGGGTCAGCGAATGCGGTAGGAGCACCGACCGCGCTGCAGGAAAGGACGAGTCCGACGATGGCTGCACGGGCAGCGAGACGCATAGTACGCATGTTGCATACCTTTCTTTTTTGAAAGTGTGGGAAGAGTGGGAAGTATGAAGTTTGGGATGAGGTTCCTATGGAGTTTTTCAGCGCAACGCTCATAGGACCGGTCCGGCGCGGTGCCGAAACTTTGGTTGAAACTGCTTCATGTTCAGTTCGCTTTCGTGGTTGTTGTGTATCTGTGAAGTACTAGAGATCCGAGGAGTACAACGAGGAGTCCCAGCAGTATTTGGTGTGCTGGCCCGTGCCCACCGGTGTCTGGCAATTCGCCGGAAAGAGTGTTTGCTACCCGCAGGTTCATTCCGTCTGGGGAGACCACGTATTCGTCGGTTTCCGCTACGAGCTTGATGCGATAGCCCAGGCCGTCTTCAGTTGGGGTGATTTCAAACGGAACTGGTCGCGCCAACAGGCTGTGAGATTTTGGAGCCTTTGTTTCAATCAGGTGGTACTTTCCGGGCGCCAACGTAATGATCGCCACGTTGGGTTCTTCCGGATTGATTGGCACTGGATTCGCACCATTGACCGGGGCACATCCAATCCCGCCGTTTTTGTCCGGGAAGATGAAGAACTCGGCGCCAGGCAGTGGTTCTTTGTCATAGTCGACTTTTGCCAATTTGAGTGTTGGGAGTTCTGGCGGCTGCACTGGTATACACGCAACGTTGTTTCCAGGACCATCTGAGTCAAATGGGATATTGACTCGAGCTTGCACTCCGCCCTCGAAATTGCCGTCGGGGTTTTGATAGCAGTTTCGCAGGCGTCCCCACAGGCCAACGCTTTCTCGTGGCGCTGAGACTTTAATTGGCAACTTCAAGGTGAATGTCACACCTGTTCGCGCAGGCAGTTCGATTCCTGTTGCGATATCAAATTCGCCGACGACGTCCGCGACGGGGATGGTTTCCCGCACGTCTGAGATGACTACGCCGTTATCGGGCTTTGCAGTCACTGTTGCGTCACCGACAACTTCAATATCGGCTAGACCAAGTTCTTCTTTAAGCGTTGCGACGTTCGCGTTTGTTCGGCGTTCGTTGTTACGCACATGAATTTCGTACTCAAGCTCACCGTGACCATTGGGGTAGATCGTCACTGGTTTACCTGGACGTGGCTTGTGTTCGACGCTGACTTTCGGCAATGCCAGGTTGATACAAGCGTGGTTGTTGTCTGGCCCGTCCAGATCCTCGATGGTTTCGGGGACAATCAGCGAATTCTGCAAACCGGATGGGTTTTTAGCCTCTTCTGCTGATGGGTCTGGCCCAATGCACTCGACGTCCTTCATGCTGCCCAAAGCTTCGCGGCTCGCCGTTGCCACGACGTCGACAAACAGAGTCTTTGTTTTACCGGCATCGACTCGGCCAATCACCGCACCGGGAATATGGGTCCGGCGGAACACGTGGTCCTCGCGTTCTTCCTGCGGATCAACGACGATGCCGCTGATAGGATCACCTTTTTCGGTATCACGAATCTCTACCTGTTCAATTGAGATCCCAGCAGGGAACGCAACATCGTCGAACACTTCACCGTCAAGCACTACTGGCCCGGTCCGCGTGTTCGTAAATTCCAGGCGGTAGCGAGCGGTGAACTTGCCACTGCCATCAGACTCCACTTTTGCAACAACACTGCGCTGGTCGAACGGACGCTTCACCATATTGAGTTGATTGGCATCCTCGTAGGTGAATTCAAACTCAGCATCAGGTGAATGAGTTTTGGAACCCACGATGAACTCTTTGACAAAATCCTCTGGCGCAGTCACCAGCAAAACACCTGGCAGCACGGTTTCCTTGGAGGCTCGAACTGCGCATTTCGTGCCAACCGGAAGCAGCGCATCAACTACGAACGGTTCTTCATTGGCCCGGAGTGCGAAGTTTCCCCGGCGCGATTCTCCGTTGACGCCACATTCATAGCCGAAATGGAATTCTTCTCGCGCTACCTTGTCGGTTCCGTGTACTCGAAGCTCCACGGAAAACTTCTTTTCTCCCTGGCGCAACACGGGTTCCACACGGAATTCACGGCGCTCGCGATTGCCAATCTCGAAAGAATCCGGATCGAACTCTAAACCAGACCAGGCCCAACCTTGTGGCGTATGAGAAGCTGCCGTTACAGGAAACTCCAAAGTCACCGTCGTTCCCGCAGGTAATTCCGGGGAATCCTCGGTCGAACCAAATTGCAGATTCAGAGCGAAGGCTCCACCCCTCCCCTCACGATCGACGTTTCCCGGAGCCACCCAATTTGGATAGTCCTCGACAGTTTTCCCTTCGGGCAACTCATAGCTGGCATGCACACGGAAGGCTGCATCATCTTGAGGAGCGTTAGTATCTGGGCGAGATTCCGGTATTTCGACGGCGAATCCGCCAAAACCCGCCCGGAATTCTTCGATTTCTGTAAGCGAAGTGGTTGGCTCTTCTAGGGTGGAGCTCACTTCTTCAGTTACAGTTTCATCCGTGGAAATTGGTAATGCACTACTTGTTTCTACCTGAGAATTAGGTGTGGAAGTGATAGCTTGTGCTGCGGGCGACATTCCAATAACAACCACCAATGACGCAAGGATACTGCTCAGGTAACAAGCAAGATGCAACCCCACAACCTGCGGAGATACGCAAAATGCACAAGCGCAGGCTTGGCGTTGTTGCATAGCTGATCCTTCCCGTATTTCTTAAGCAGTAGTTAATTGTTGCCCGCTAAATATTTTTTGACGTCAACTTCACTTGCTCTAACACTGCTGAAGCTAGCACGATTGAGACCATCGCACGCCGCCATTTGTTTTGATGCCAAAATGTATATTTCCTAATTAGCCGATGAGCTACTTTTAAGTTTTAATTGAAATACTACTGGTATAGAGAGCGCCCCACTCAATATAAATCCAGCAAAATTCAAGTGTTCAGACCTCTAAACCTCCAGGAAGAATGAATTTTTCCCCAAAAGCCCGCCCCCGAACTTAAGAAACGCATTGACGCTTACAATAACCCTACTCAGAATTTAGTTAATGCACTGTGGAGCAAGCTTAATTTTAATATCGCCTTTCCTTATAAGGGGTAGCTCACGGGGGATCACAAACCCGCTGACAAGCAGCCATGCGTTCACCTTCAGCACACCCCACACCCACTCAGAAACACTCAGGTTGCGAGCAAAAGAGCTGGCCATAACGTATCTTTGAGCTGAACCAGCTCGCGCCAAACCCAAACAATAGCCCTAAGATACATCCGTTTTAGGAATGCAAATCAGGATTCCAACAAGTAGGGCTACCCTATGGGAGCTAACAAATTAACCTATCCACAAAGCAAGAAGGCCGTACCAGTATCAAGTGTGCACAAAATAATGGATTCAAATATTTAATTCGATACAACATGTATACACGATAATTCTTGTACCGCCGTAAGGAATGAAAAATCCCCGGGTGGAAAACCAACCCGGGGATCATGTTGCCTGGTTACGCTAGCAACTCCGCAATTTGGATGGTGTTAAGCGCTGCACCTTTGCGCAGGTTATCCCCCGAAACCACGAACACCAAACCTTTGTTATCGTCGATCGACTGATCTTGACGGATCCGCCCCACCAAAGAATCATCTTTGCCTGCGGCAGCCAACGGCGTAGGAACGTCCACAACCGTGACGCCCGGGGCGTCGACAAGCGCAGCTTGAGCCTCTACAACGGTGATGGGGCGCGCGAATTCCGCGTGAATGACCATGGTGTGGCCGGTAAAAACCGGAACCCGAACGCACGTACCAGCAACCCGCAAATCCGGGATGCCAAGAATCTTCCTCGACTCATTACGGAGCTTCTGCTCCTCGTCGGTCTCCAAGGAGCCGTCGTCCACCATTGCGCCTGCTAGTGGCAGTGCATTGTAAGCAATCGGTGCCACGTAAGGTCCCAAATCCTCGGGCGAGAGCAACGAACCGTCGTGGGTTAGCTCAACATTACGATCGCCAATCTCTGCGACCTGCTTAGCCAGCGCATCCACGCCCGCAAGGCCGGAGCCGGACACCGCCTGGTAGGAAGCAACATGCAACCGAACCAGACCAGCAAGATCATGCAGCGGTTTCAGCACCGGCATTGCTGCCATGGTAGTGCAGTTAGGGTTCGCAATAATCCCCTTGACCAGGTTGTTCTTCGCCTCTGGATTCACCTCAGAAACAATGAGCGGCACATCGGGGTCTTTACGCCATGCGGAGGAGTTATCCACCACCACAGCACCAGCCGCTGCGAACAACGGAGCGTATTGCTTCGATGTGCCACCACCAGCAGAAAACAGCGCAATATCAATCCCGCGGAGGCTCTCTTCCGTAGCCTCAGCAACATCTTCCACTACAACTTCTTCTCCCCGAAACGAAAGAGTTGAACCAGCAGAACGCGAGGAAGCAAAAAACCGAATCTTATCTACTGGAAAATTACGCTCTTCAAGAATCGACCGCATCACGCGACCAACTTGGCCCGTAGCACCAACAATCGCAACCGTAGCCATGACGTCCTTTCAATACTGAAAACCCCAAGATCAAGGAGTTTTTACCAATCTTAATCTGACCTGATAGAAGAAACAATGCCAGAAAACAACAAAGAAAACCTGGTAGAACCCCATTCCAGGGAGCTCTACCAGGTCTTTCTAGATCACTGGAAAACCAGCTACCTACCAAGCACTAGCTCTTGTTGCGGTTACGGCGAACCAGGTAAATACCTGCTGCAGTGACTACACCAGCCAGTGTCAGGATACTCAGCACAGAGGCTCCAGTACGAGCCAATGTAGCAGCTGTCTTCGCTGCAAATGACTCACCACTCGCAGGGGCAGTGCCTGTATGAGCAGCTGTTTGCTTCTCACCAAGAGGAGCTGCAATACCCGGGGTACCAGTGCCAGTGTTGCCGGAACCATTGGAGCTTCCAGGATCACCAGCGCGCAGAAGCAAGGCGCCAGGGATTGCGAGCCACCACCATGGCGGATTCGCAGAGTTCGTCAGCTTCACCATCAACGGAAGATCAGCTGGGGTGCCACTCACGATGGTCAGTACGGCAGTACCGTCGCGATTATCGACGACCGCACCCAACCGATCACTGCTAAACGCCGGCGTATTCCAGTGCTGAAGGATATTGTCACCAGGGTGCTTTTCTTTCAGGGTCACTTTGGTGCCAACTGGAAGAGCAGGGAAATCCTTCACTACTTCACCAGCACGAACAGCGAATTCCTTTTCCTCATGCTTGCCATTGTCGATCCATGAAGCAACAATATGGAACTCACGATTCGCATCACCAGCGTTGCCAGTCAGACCATTGACTTCTTTGGTGAAGATAAATGTACCCAGTTCAACATAAGCGTTGCGAACGGTGACCTCAGCAACACCACCATCGGCGGTGACCTTCGGGGCATCGATACGCGTATCAGAAGAATCCCCGAGGAAACGTAGATTTTTAATCTCTACGGTGTCCATGTTTTCTTCCACGGTACAGCTGGAGTTCGCCACAATGTTGTTCACCGTAGCCGTCGTACCAGCCTTAACCTTCACGCGATCCTCGTTGGTGACCTTACCGTTCTTCATACACTTAACCGAAAGATCGAACTCATGCCCGTCAGCGATCTTTGCAACGGCATCCGTACCAACAATGGCCTTGGAGATATTCAACGAACCACGCCACTGGGAGTACTTATTCTCAACTTCAACCTTGCCGTTCTTGTCGGTCGCAATGACAAGCTTGGTGTCCAGGCCGGTAGTGGTCAGGTTGGAATCCATAATCTCAGCGCCAACTTCGGTGATGGTACAGCTGAACTCCGCTGGGATCTTCTTCGAGGTAGCGCTTTCACCAGCCTTCACCTTCAGAGTGCCTTCGACAGGCTTCTCATCCTTACGCGCCTCCGGAGGAGTACACACATAACGGAACTCAAATTCCTTACCCTCGGCAACATTATCCGGATCAACCACTGTCTTGGTGATAGTAAAATCACCGAAATTCTTGGTGTACGTATTGGAAACCTCAATCACCGGAACATTGCCCTTAGCAATCTCCACACCAGAACCCAAATCAGTCACCAGCGTTGCACCAGGAACCAGGGCATCATGCTCACCAACAACCGAGCAAGCATAACCAGTAGGCATTTCCTCAGAATCAACCGAACCGTTCGCAGGAACAGTCAATGTACCGGTCTTATCTTCCTCACCATCCTTGGTGCAGCGGTAATCAACCTTGAATTCACCCGGAACCTTCAGCTCAGCATCAGCAACAAGCTTCTTAGATACCTTGAACTTACCCATATCACGGGAGTACACATTGGTGAACTCCGCAGCAACCAGCTGGCCCGGCGCAACAACAACCTTCTTGACACGCTCAGCCGCAACAGTAACATCAGCGTGATCAACAACAGCTGCAGAATCAGCATCCTCAGTGACCGTACACTCAGTACCAACCGGGAACGTCTTATCAACCTCCACTGGCTTACCATCACCACGTGCAACAATCACACCAACATCTGCACCACAGGTGTAGTTAAAGGTGAATTCCTTATCCCCGGTGCCACCACGAACACCATCAACACGCTTGACCACGGCGAACTTACCAAGCTCAAGATACGCGTTCACCAACTCAGCGGTACCACGCCCACCATCAGCAGTAACTGGTATGGAGTTTATTTCGAGAATCGAATTCCTTGGTACGAAGTCCAGATTATCAATCTCAGCAGAAGCAAGCTTCTCTGTCACTGTGCATTCAGCGTTGGCCACAATTCCCTGGATTTCGGCAGTTTGACCTGCACGAACCTTCAACTCACCCTCATTGGTAGTCTTACCGTTCTTCACACAAACGTATGAAACATCAAACTCACGATCGCCAACGGACTGGACTACCGTATCCGTACCTGCAATGCGCTTGGAAATCTCCAACGTGCCCTTCCACTGCGAGTAGTTGTTGGTAACGCTCAATGGTCCATCTTTTGGATCACCGTCCTTCACGATGGTCAATGTAGTGTCGAGACCCGTGGTAACAAGTGTCGCATCTTCAACGTCAGCATTCAGCTCGGTAACAGTACAGCTGAACTCCGCTGGGATCTTCTTCGAGGTAGCGCTTTCACCAGCCTTCA